>JALOSQ010000007.1 GCA_025458335.1 Ideonella sp. | reverse complement strand
GCGAGAAGCCCCCGAGGCTGACGGTGCTGCACATGTGCAGGAACGCGTCGACCCAGTCCATGCCGGCCAGCCGGTAGGCGGCCATGCAGCCCAGCGACAGCGCGCCGTAGGTGACCCAGATGACGCGCGCGGTCTCGGCGATGCGCGGCGTGAGCTTCTGGTCCTTCATCGGCCCGGCAGTCTCGGCCTTGAACAGCTGGCTCCCGCCCACGCCCAGCAGCGGCAGGATGGCCACGGCCAGCACGATGATCCCCAGGCCTCCGACCCACTGCAGGAAGCAGCGCCACACGTTGACCGACAGTGGCATCGCGTCGAGCCCGCTGAATGCGGTGGCCCCGGTGAACGAGGTGCCCGGCAGCGCGAGCATCAGCGGCAGGGCGCCGAACAAGGGCAGCAGGACCCAGGTCAGGCCCACCAGCACGAAACCGTCGCGCGGCTGCAGCTCGCGCCGGAAGCGTCGGGTCGCCAGGCTCATCGCGACGCCGACGACGAAGGTCATCACCGTGGACACCAGGAACGCCTGCTCCGCCGGGTCGTGCTGCGACAAGGCGAAGCCCAGCGGCACCAGCATCAGCAGTGCGAACAGTGAGACCATGCGCCCGACGAGCGCAACGACCGCGAGGGCGCCCATCGGGTGTCGTCAGAAGAAGGTGGCCGACACCTGGAACAGCTTCTCGACCTCGCGCACCTGTCGCTTGCGCGGGATGAACACGATCACGTGGTCGTGCGGCTGGACGATGGTGTCGTGGTGGGCGATGATGACCCGGGGCTTGGCGGCGTCCTCGGCGTCGCTGCCGTCCGCGTGGTGCAGCCCGCGCACGAGGGCCCCGATCTGCACGCCGGGGGGCAGTTCGATCTCGTCGATCCGGCGGCCGGCCATGCGGCAGGTCTTGCGGTCGCCGCGCACGATCGCCTCGAGGGCCTCGGCGGCGCCCCGGCGCAGCGAGTGCACCGCCTCGACGTCGCCGCGCCGCACGTAGGCCAGCAGCTCGCCGATCACCGCCTGCGCCGGCGAGATCGCGATGTCGATCGTCGTGCCCTGCACCAGGTCGGCATAGGCGCGGCGGTTGATGAGCGAGATCACGCGCCGCGCGCCCATGCGCTTGGCCAGCAGGCAGGCCATGATGTTGTCCTCGTCGTCGCTGGTCAGCGCGAGGAACAGGTCCATGTCGCGGACGTTCTCGTCGTCCATCAGGCCCTCGTCGGTCGAGTCGCCGTTGAGCACCAGCACCTGGTCGGGAAGCTGCGTGACCAGGTACTCGCAGCGCCGGCGGTCGGTCTCGATGATCTTGAGCTCGTAGTCGTCGTGGATCTCGCGCGCCAGCCGCAGGCCGACCTTGCCGCCCCCGGCCATCATCACGCGTCGTACGGGTTGGTCGATCCGGCGCAGGGCACCCAGCACCGTGCGGATGTGCTCGGTGGCGGCCAGCACGAACACCTCGTCGCCCGGCTCGATCTGGGTCGTGCCGCCCAGGCCGGCGACTGCCTGGTCGCCGCGGTAGATCGCGACGATGCGCATGTCGATGCCCGGCACGAGCTTGGGGATCTCGTCGAGCCGGTGCTGGACGAGCGGCCCGCCGGCGACCGCGCGCACCGCGATCAGGCTGACCAGCCCGTCCGCGAACTCCAGGACCTGCAGCGCCTCGGGGTACTGGATGAGCTTGCGGATGTACGCCGTCACCGACTGCTCGGGGCAGATCACCCGGTCGACGGCGAACCCCGACTTGTCGAGCAGGGGCGAGCCGTCGACGAACTCCGGCGACCGCAGGCGCGCAATCGTCGTGGGCACGCCGAACAGGTCGTGGGCGACCTTGCAGACGGTCAGGTTGGTCTCGTCCATCGGCGCGCAGCCGATGAGCATGTCGGCGTCCTCGATGCCCGCCTCGCGCAGCACCGACGGCTGGATGCCGTTGCCGACCACGCCGCGCAGGTCCAGCCGGTCTTGCAGCTGGTGCAGGCGGGCCGGGTCGGTGTCGATCACCGTGATGTCGTTGCGCTCGGACACCAGGCTCTCGGCCACGCTTTCGCCGACGCGGCCGGCGCCGAGGATCACGACTTTCATGCCGCGGATGATAAGGACGGTGGGGCCTGCGGGGCGGCCGGCTCGCCGGCCGCCGCTTGACCGCGGTCACGCCCGGCGTCCGGGCACGGGCCTAGCATCCCCCGATGCTGTCCGAGGCCGTCGTCGTCGGGGTCGCCACTGCCTTGGCGCTGTGGCTGAGGCCTTGGCGCATGTTCAGGGGGACCCGCATCGCGCCGGCGGCCGTGCTGGCGTGCCTCCTGCTGCCGTGGCTGTGGGCTTCGCCAGGCGCGCTGCCGGGCGGCCTCGTGCTGCAGCTGTCCGGCGCCTGCCTGCTGGTCCTGGTGCTCGGCTGGCCGATGGCGATCCTCGTGCTGTGGCCCGTGGCCCTCGCCGGCGGCTGGCTGGCCGATGCCTCGGCCGCGGCGTGGCTCGCGCGGTTGGCCTGGCACGGCATCGCGCCGGCGACGCTTGGCCTCGCCCTGGGCGCGGCGGTGCGCCGCTGGCTGCCGCACCACCTGTTCGTGTACATCCTGGGGCGCGGTTTCTTCGCGACCCTGCTGGCCACCGTGGGCGCCGGGGTGTTGTCGGTGGCCTGGCAGGGGGTGCCGCCCGGCATCGAACCCGGCGAGGTGCTCGTCGGCCACTGGCTGATCGCCTGGGGCGAGGCCATGGCCACCGGCATGATCGTCGCGGTGCTCGTGGCATTCCGGCCCGAGTGGTTGCCGACCTATTCGGATCGGCTGTACCTGCCGGGTCCCGACGCGGGGCGGTGAGCCCCCGCACCCGCGACCGGGCGGGATCGCGGCCCGACGGCTGCACGGCCGCGCCCGGCGTCTACAGGAAGCGCTCGAGCAGACGCCGCGAGTGGCGGTCGAGCTGGGCGACCTGGCGGATCAGGTAGGCGACGCCATGCGTGTCGCTCACCATCAGCGAGCCGCCCGGCAGGCGTCGGATGTCCTCCTCGCCGCGCAGCACCAGTTGCGTGGGGCCGCGGTCGGTCTCGACCTGCCAGATGCTCGGGGTCGCATAGGTCGACACCGACACCAGGCGCCGGATCTCCGGCACGAACTCCCGCGCCGCCAGCGCTTCCTCGATCGGCTGGCGCCACGGCGCGGGCAGATCCGACAGGCGGTCGATCCAGGCCCGCTCGTGCCCGTCGGGCCCGACCAGCGAGACACCCGCCATCGGCTCGGAGATCGGGAATGCGCGCACCGGCACGACGGGTGCGTGGCGCTGCCCGGCCGCATCGACCAGCACGAGCTGCCCCGCGGAGTCGTGTTCGAGCCGCCACTCCGGCGTCCGGGGCTGCTCAGCCATGAGCCGACCCTCCGACCGACTCGGCGGCCTGGGCCGCACCGTGCGATGGCGCCTGCGTCGCCAGGCGCGCTGCCACCGCCTCGTCGACAGCCTCCTCGGCGTCGTCCTCGACGCGACGCGCCTGCGCCTCGTACAGGCGCCAGTACGCGCCCTGGCGCGCCATCAACTCGTCGTGCGGCCCGACCTCCACCACCTCGCCGCGGTCCATCACCACCAGCCGGTCGGCGCGGCGCAGCGTGGACAGGCGGTGCGCGATCGCGATCGTCGTGCGGCCCTGCACCAGGTTGTCCAGCGCGCGCTGGATCTCGCGCTCGGTCTCGGTGTCGACCGCCGAGGTCGCCTCGTCGAGGATGAGGATGCGGGGATCGACGAGCAGCGCCCGCGCGATCGAGATGCGCTGCCGCTCGCCGCCCGACAGGCCCTGGCCGCGCTCGCCCACCAGAGAGTCGTAGCCCTGCGGCAGGCGCAGGATGAACTCGTGCGCGTGCGCCGCCCGGGCCGCGGCGATGATCTGCTCGCGCGTGGCGTCGGGCCGGCCGTAGGCGATGTTCTCCGCGATGGTGCCGAAGAACAGGAACGGCTCCTGCAGCACCAGGCCGATGTGCCGGCGGAAGTCGCTGACCGCGAACTGGCGGATGTCGGTGCCGTCGACGCGGATCGAGCCCTCGGTCACGTCGTAGAAGCGGCAGATCAGGTTGACCAGGGTGCTCTTGCCCGAGCCGCTGTGGCCGACCAGGCCGATCATCTCGCCGGGCCGGATCTCGAGGTCGAGGCCGCGGATCACCGTGCGGCTGCCGTAGCGGAAGCCCACGCCGCGCATCTCGATGCGGCCTTCCACCCGAGGCAGCGGCACCGGGTTGGGCGGGTCGGGCACGTTCGAGACATGGTCCAGGATGTCGAAGATGCGCTTGGCGCCCGCCGCGGCCTTCTGTGTGACCGAGACGATCCGGCTCATCGAGTCGAGCCGCCCGTAGAAGCGGCCGATGTAGGCCAGGAAAGCCGTCAGCACGCCGACCGTGATCTCGTTGCGGCTGATCAACCAGATGCCGAAGGCCCAGACCACCAGCAAGCCGATTTCGGTCAACAGCGAGACCGTCGGCGTGAACAGGCTCCAGGTGCGGTTGAGCCGGTCGTTGACCTGCAGGTTGTACTGGTTGGCCGCCTTGAATCGCTGTGCCTCGCGTCCTTCCTGGGCGAAGGCCTTGACCACCCGGATGCCCGGGATGGTGTCGGCCAGCACACTGGTCACCTCGGCCCAGACGCGGTCGATCTTCTCGAAGCCGGTCCGCAGCTTGTCGCGCACCACGTGGATCATCCAGCCGATGAAGGGCAGCGGCAGCAGCGTGACGAGGGCCAGCCAGGGCTCGATCGAGAACAGGATGACCGCCGTCATCACGATCATCAGCACGTCGGTGGCGAAATCGAGCGCGTGCAGCGACAGGAACACGTTGATGCGGTCGGTCTCGGAGCCGATGCGCGCGATCAGGTCCCCGGTGCGCTTGCCGCCGAAGTAGTCCAGGCTCAGGCGCAGCAGGTGCTCGAAGGTGGTGGTGCGCAGGTCCGCGCCGATGCGCTCGGACACCAGCGACAGCAGGTAGGTGCGCCACCATCCCAGGCCCCAGGCCACCAGCGCCGACGCCAGCAGACCGCCCAGCAGCCAGAACACCAAGGTGACGTCGATGGACTGCCCGTTCTGGAACGGGATCAGCACGTCGTCCATCAGCGGGATCGTCAGGTAGGGCGGCACCATCGTCGCCGCGGTCGAGGCCAGCGTCAGGCCGAAGCCCAGGGCCAATTGCTTGCGGTAGGGCCGCGCGAAGCGCCACAGGCGCAGCAGCACCCAGCCCGATGGGGGGGTATGCAGTTCCCGGTGGCAGGTGGGGCACTGCTCGCTGTCGGCGGGCAGGGCCGCGCCGCAGGTCGGGCACAACGCTGGGTCGAGCGACGAGGCCCGCCCGCAGCGGTGCTCCTCGAAAGCACGCACCAGCTTCTGCGCGGCAGGATCGACGGCCAGCGTGAAGCGCCAGCGCGCCAGCCGCCGCGTCGCGTCGAGCAGTTCGAGGCTGCCCAGTCCGCCGTGGTCCGCGTGCCGCAGG
Organism: Ideonella sp.; assembly: GCA_025458335.1. Lineage (GTDB taxonomy): Bacteria > Pseudomonadota > Gammaproteobacteria > Burkholderiales > Burkholderiaceae_C > JAIYCR01. The sequence goes on along the minus strand of JALOSQ010000007.1, from coordinate 17,712 downwards.
CTCAGCCCGTCGTGCAGCGCGAACCGCGACCAACTGGGCTCGCCCTCGGCTTGCGACCACAGCGCCCGCTCGGTCAGAATCAACTGACCTCGTCGGAAGCGCAACTGCGCGTCCAGGTCAACGTCCAGCGAGGCCAGCACGTTTTCGGTGGCATCGGGCTGCACGTGGGAGGTGGCGACCGCCGGGGCCCCGGGTCCGGACGGCGCCGGGGTTACGTCTTGTTGCATATTGGGCGTCGGTCGTGGCCGAATGCCGGCCCTTGGCCATCTGGCCGAGCATGAGGACCATTGTCGATGAGGGTCCAACGCGCCGGCCCTGCTCCGCGCTGACCGCCCGACCCCGCCCCGTGCCTCACCCGCCCCGTTGTCCCCCATCCCGGCCTGCCGCCCACCCCCTGCCCGCCGACCCGCGCCACGCTGCGCGCTGCTGACCGCATGACGCCCCACCACGAGATCCGCCTGCTGCGCGTGCAGTACCTGCGCGGCCCGAACATCTGGACCTACCGACCCGCGCTCGAGGTCTGGCTCGACCTCGGGGAGCTCGAGGACTGGCCGTCGAACCGGCTGCCTGGATTCAACGACCGGCTGCTCGCGATGCTGCCCGCTCTGGTCGAGCACCACTGCGGCGTGGGCGAGCGGGGCGGGTTCCTGCAGCGCCTGCAGGAAGGCACCTGGGCCGGCCACGTGCTCGAGCACATCGTGATCGAGCTGCTGAACCTGTCGGGCATGCCCACCGGCTTCGGCCAGACGCGCAGCACCTCGCGCCTGGGCGTCTACCGGATGGTGTTCCGGGCCCGCGACGAGAAGGTCGCACGCACCGCGCTGGCCGAGGGCCACGCGCTGATCGGGGCGGCGATCCGGGGCGACGCCTTCGACGTCGATGCGGCTGTCGACCGCATCCGCGACCAGATCGACCGCAGCTACCTCGGCCCCAGCACCGCGCACATCGTGTCCGCGGCCACCGACCGCGGCATCCCGCACATCCGGCTCAACACCGGCAACCTCGTGCAGCTCGGTTACGGGGCGCGGCAGCGGCGCATCTGGACCGCCGAGACCGAGCACACCAGCGCGGTCGCCGGCAGCATCGCGCGTGACAAGAGCCTGACCAAGCGACTGTTGCAGGCGTGCGGCGTTCCGATCCCGGCGGGCCAGGTGGTCGAGAGCCCGGCCGAGGCCTGGGAGGCGGCGCAGGACATCGGCGTGCCGGTGGTCGTCAAGCCCAGCGATGCCAACCATGGCCGCGGGGTGAGCCTGGAGCTGTCCGACCGCGCCGAGATCGAGGCGGCCTTCGGCGTGGCCGATGCGGAGGGCAGCGAGGTGATGGTCGAGCGCTACGTGCGCGGCGACGAGCACCGCGTGCTGGTGGTCGCTGGGCGGGTGGTGGCGGCCACGCGGGGCGAGAGCCTGTGGATCACCGGGGACGGCCGCTCGACGGTCGAGCGGCTCATCGACGAGCAACTCAACAGCGACCCGCGCCGCGGCGAGGCCGAGGAGTTCCCGTTGGAGTTCATCCGCCTGGAGCGCGAACCGGTGATCCGGCTGCTGCTCGAGCGCCAGGGGCTCGGGCCGACGTCGGTGCCGGCCGCCGGACGGCGCGTGCTCGTGCAGCGCACCGGCAACATGACGATCGACTGCACCGACGAGGTCCACCCGGAGGTCGAACACGCCGCCGGCCTGGCCGCGCGGGTCGTCGGCCTGGACATCGCCGGCATCGACCTCGTGACCGAGGACATCTCGCGGCCGCTCGAGGACGTCGGCGGCGCGATCGTCGAGGTCAACAGCGGCCCGGGCCTGCTGATGCACCTCAAGCCTGCGGTGGGCACACCGCGCCCGGTCGGCCGCGCCATCGTCGACCACCTGTTCCCGCAGGACGAGTCCGGGCGGATCCCGATCGTCGGTGTGTCCGGATCCCGCGAGGCCTCCACGATCGCCCGACTGGTCGCCTGGATGCTCCACCTGGGCGGCCGTCCGGTCGGGCTGGCGTGCCGCGAGGGCATCTTCCTGGGCGATCGCCGGGCCGAGCCGGTCGACGGCACCCGGTGGGATGCGGGGCACCGCTTGCTGATCAATCGCACCATCGAGGTGGCGGTGTTCGAGCACTCGGCGGCGTCGATCCTCAACGACGGCCTGCCGTACGACCGCGCACACGTCGGCGTGGTGACCGACCTGGACGGCGCCGAGGGCCTGGCCAGCCACGACATCCGCGACTCCGACCAGCTGGTGCGCGTGCTGCGCACGCAGATCGACGTGGTGCTGCCCGGTGGGGTGGCAGTACTCAATGCCGACGACCCGCGCATCCTGGCCATGGCCGAGCTGAGCGACGGCGAGGTCGTGCTGTATGGCGTCGATGTCGCCGGCGAGCGGTTGGCATCGCATCGCGAAGGCGGCGGCCGCGTGGTCGGGCTGCGCGACGGCGCGATCGTGATGGGCGACGGCGCCGCGAGCGTGACCTGTGGAAACGGCCGCGGGGCGGCCCTGGTGCGTCGCCTGGGCGCGTCCGTGGTGCTGCCGGCCGTCGCGACCGGCTGGGCGCTCGGCCTGGCGCCGGCCTTGATCGCCGCCGGCCTCGAGACGTTCGAGGCGCAACCCCTGACCCCCCGCTGAGGCCCGGAGATCCCGAAGATGGACGTCACTCGCCTGCGCCCGCTGCGCGGCCCCAACCTGTGGACCCGCCGTACTGCCTTCCAGGCGGTCGTCACCTGCCGCGACGACGAGCGCGACATCGCCGACGTGCCGGCGCTCGAGAAGCGCTTGCGCGCCATCCTGCCCTCGGTACCGGCGCTGCGGACGCCGCAGCGGCGCGGCCCCGTGTCGCTCGCGCACGCGCTGGAGGTCACGGCCCTGGCGCTGCAGACCGACGCCGGCTGCCCGGTCACCTTCAGCCAGACCGAGGAGACCTCCGCCCCCGGGACCTTCCAGGTGGTCGTCGAGTACAGCGAGGAGGCCGTCGGGCGCGCGGCCTTCGGCCACGCGGAGTCCGTGGTGCGCGCCGCGCTCGAGCCCGATGGGCGGTTCGACGCCGCGGCGGCCGTGGCCGGGTTACGCGAGATGGAGTCCGACCTGCGCCTGGGGCCGAGCACCGGCTGCATCGTGCAGGCGGCGGTCGCGCGCGGCATCCCGTACCGGCGCCTGACCGAGGGCAGTCTCGTGCAGTTTGGCTGGGGGCGCCACCAGCGCCGCATCTGGGCCGCGGAGGTCGACGCGACGAGTGCCGTGTCGGAGTCGATCGCGCAGGACAAGGACCTGACCAAGCAGCTGCTGCGCGCATCGGGCGTGCCAGTGCCGCTCGGGCGGCCTGTGGCCGACCTCGAGGACGGCTGGGTCGCGGCTCAGGAGATCGGGCTGCCGGTGGTGGTCAAGCCGCGCGACGGCAACCAGGGCAAGGGCATCACCGTCAACATCACACGGCGCGAGCAGTACGAGCAGGCCTACGAGTCGGCGGCCGCGGTCGGCGACGTGATGGTCGAGAAATTCATCCCCGGCAACGACTTCCGCCTGCTGGTGGTGGGGGACCGGCTCGTGGCCGCCGCGCGGCGCGACCCGCCGCGCGTGGTGGGCGACGGCGAGCACACGATCCGCCAGCTGGTCGACGCGATCAACGCCGATCCGCGGCGCGGCGACGGTCACGAGTCGTCGCTGACCAAGATCCGCCTCGACGACATCGCGGTGGCGCTGCTGGCCACCCGGGACCTCACGCCCGACTCGGTGCCCGAAAAGGGCCGTGAGGTCGTGCTGCGCAAGAACGCCAACCTCTCGACCGGCGGCGCCGCCACGGACGTCACCGACGAGGTCCACCCGGACGTGGCGGCCTGCGCCGTCATGGCGGCGCAGACGGTGGGCCTGCACGTGTGTGGCGTCGACCTCGTCTGCGAGGACGTCGCCGTGCCGCTGGACCGCCAGCACGGCGGGATCGTCGAGGTCAATGCGGCGCCCGGCCTGCGCATGCACCTGTCACCCTCGTATGGCAAGGGGCGGGCCGTCGGCGAGGCGATCATCCACCACTTGTACCGCCCCGGCGAGACGGGCCGCATCCCGGTGGTCGCGGTCACCGGCACCAACGGCAAGACGACCGTCACGCGGCTGATCGCGCACCTGTTCGCCACCGGCGGCTGGCGGGTGGGGATGACCAACACCGACGGCGTGTGGGTCGAGGGCCGGCAGACCGACAGCGGCGACTGCGCCGGACCGCGCAGCGCGCGCAACGTGCTTGCGCACCCCGACGTCGATGCGGCGGTGTTCGAGACGGCGCGCGGCGGCATCCTGCGCGAGGGCCTGGGCTTCGACCGCTGCGAGGTGGCCGTGGTGACCAACGTCGGTGGCGGCGACCACCTCGGCATGAACTTCATCGAGACGCCCGAGGACATCGCGCGCGTCAAGGGCGTGATCGTCCAGAACGTCTCGCCCGACGGGTACGCCGTGCTCAACGCGGTCGACCCGCTGGTGGCCGGCATGGCGTCGCGCTGTCCGGGCAAGGTCATCTACTTCGCCGCCGACCGGCACCACCCGGTGATGGCGGCGCACCGTGCCCAGGGCCGTCGCTGCGTGCACGTGGAGGGTGACGAGATCGTTGCCACCGAGGGCTCGTGGCGGGCCGGCGTGGCGCTGCGTGACGTGGCCATCACGCGCAACGGCACCATCGGCTTTCAGGTCGAGAACGCGATGGCGGCGATCGCCGCGGCCTGGGCCGTCGGCCTGTCGTTCGACGTCGTGCAGCGCGGGCTCGCGAGTTTCAACAGCGACACCGCCAGCGTGCCGGGCCGCTTCAACGTGATCGAGTACCGCGGCGCCACCGTCGTCGCCGACTACGGTCACAACCCCGACGCGATGCGTGCGCTGGTCTCCGCGGTCGAGGCGATGCCGGCCCGGCGCCGCTCGGTGGTCATCAGCGCCGCCGGCGACCGCCGCGACGAGGACATCCGGGCGCAGACGCGAATCCTGGGCGCGGCGTTCGACGAGGTGATCCTGTACCAGGACGCGGCGCAGCGGGGCCGCGCCGATGGCGAGGTGCTGGCGCTGCTGCGCGAAGGCCTCGAGGGCGCGCCCCGCGCGCGCTATGTCACCGAGATCCGCGGTGAGTTCGCCGCGATCGACCATGCGCTGGAGCGCCTCGAGGCGGGCGATCTGTCGCTGGTGCTGGTCGATCAGGTCCAGGAGGCGCTCGACCACCTGGCCCGGCGGGTCGAGGCGTCCCTGTCCGGCGCGGCCCGTTGAGCCGGGCGCGCGCCGGGGCCGGTCAGGCCAGCGCGCGCCCGATCAGGATGCGCTGCACGTCGGACGTGCCCTCGTAGATCTGGCACACGCGCACGTCGCGGTAGATGCGCTCCACCGGGAAGTCGCTGACGTAGCCGTAGCCGCCGTGCACCTGGATGGCGTCGCTGCAGACCCGCTCGGCCATCTCGCTGGCGTAGAGCTTGGCCATCGCGGCCTCCTTCAGGCATGGCCGGCCGGCGTCCTTGAGCGCGGCGGCGTGGTGGATGAGCTGCCGGGCCGCCTCGAGCCGCATCGCCATGTCGGCCAGGCGGAACTGCACCGCCTGGTGCTGGAAGATCGGCTGGCCGAACGCGACGCGGTCCTTCGAGTAGGCGAGCGCCGCCTCGAACGCGGCCCGTGCCATGCCGAGCGCCTGCGCTGCAATGCCGATGCGCCCGCCCTCCAGGCCCGACAGCGCGATCTTCAGGCCCTGGCCTTCCTCGCCGAGCCGGTAGGCGGCCGGGATGCGGCATCCCTCGAAGCGGATCTGCGCGGTGTCGCTGGAGTGCTGCCCCATCTTGTCCTCGAGCCTCGCGACCTCGTAGCCGGGCGTCGACGTGGGCACGAGGAAGGCGCTGATGCCCTTCTTGCCGGCGGTCTTGTCGGTCACCGCCATCACGATCGCCACGTCGCCCTGCTGGCCGCTGGTGATGAACTGCTTGACGCCGTCGAGCACGTAGTGATCGCCGTCGCGGCGCGCGGTGGTGCGCAGGCCCGAGGCCTCCGAACCCACGTGCGGCTCGGTCAGGCAGAACGCGCCGAGCATCGCGCCGCTGGCCAGCGGGCGCAGGAAACGCTCCTTCTGCGCGTCGTCGCCAAAGGCCATCAGGATCGAGCACACCGGGCAGTTGTTGACGCTGACCGCGGTCGACGTGCCGCCGTCGCCGGCGGCGACCTCCTCGAGGATCACCGCGAGCGCGAGATAGTCGAGTCCCGCGCCGCCCCACTCGGGCGGCACCGCGACGCCGTAGCACCCCAGCGCCGCAAGGCCCTGCAATTGCTCGCGCGGGAAGTGGTGCTCGCGGTCCCAGCGCGCCGCATGGGGCGCGATCTCGGCCTGCACATAGGTGCGGACGGCGTCCTGCACGGCGAGGTGGTCTTCGGAGAGCAGCATGGCAACGAGGGTCGGAGGGTCGGTCGGTGCGTCGTGGGTGCGGACGAAACGGCGGGGAGACGTGGCGGTTCGCTGGGACGGCCGCCCGGTCACCAGTCGATCGGCTGGCCGTCGTGATTGAGGAAGCGTCCGTTGTCCGAAGGACTGAGGTTGGCGATGAGGCGTCGCAGGTCGCGCACGCTGGCCGTTGCATCGAGGTCGGCCTGCGCGCCGCCCATGTCCGTGCGCACCCAGCCCGGGTGCACCGCCACGCAGGTCGCCCGTGCGCCGAGCTGCAGCGACGCATCGACGAGCAGCGAGTTCAACGCCGCCTTCGAAGCGCGATACAGCCAACCGCTCGAGGAACGCCGCTCGCCCAACGAGCCCATCCGGCTGCTGAGCACCACGACCTTGGCACCGCGCGCCAGCACGCCGGGCGCGGCGAATTCCTGCAGGGCGCGCATCGCGCCGAGCACGTTCACGTGCATCACGGCGTCGAATTCCTCGCGGGTGGGCGCCTGCAGCCCGGCGTGGCGCGGTCCGTAGACGCCGGCGTTGTAGATCGCGACGTGAAAGCCGGCGTCGGCCAGTGGCCAGCCCAGGCCCGAGGCGCTGACCGCATCGGCCACGTCGAGCGACAGGGCCTCGGCACCGAGCGCGCGCAAGGCGGCCACGCCGTCGGGCTGTCGGGCGGTGGCTGTGACCTTGGCCCCGTCGGCGCGGTACTGCCGTACGAATTCCAGGCCGATCCCGCGCGAGGCGCCGATCACGAGCACGTTCATGGGGGATCCTCTCGGGGTCGTCGTGCGCTCACCGCGGCAGCTCGGTGGCCGGTGCGCCGGTGGGCGTGTCGGTGAGCAGTCGCAGCGCCAGCGCGAGGAACAGCAGCCCGCCTGCCGCCTGCAGCGGACGACGCCAGGCGGCCGCCTCCCCGGCGCGACCCAGCGCGGCGACGACGACGACCACGAGCGCCAGGAACACGAAGCTCTGCGCCACGAACCAGGCGCCCAGCAGCAGGAACGACGCCGTCTTGTGCGCCGAGGCCGCCGGCACGAAGGCCGGCAGGAAGGCGAGGAAAAACAGTGCAACCTTCGGGTTGAGCAGGTTCGTCAGCAAGCCGTCGCGGAAGTCGGAACGCGACGGCGACACCGGCGCCCGGGTCGGCGGCGCAGCGCCGGGCGCCGGATCCCGACGCACCGCCTGGCGCGCGAGGCCGACGCCCAGCCAGACGAGGTAGCAGGCACCTGCGACCTGGACCGCGCGGAACGCCGCGGGATTCAGCGCCAGCAGCGCGGCGAGCCCGAAGGCGGCGGCCAGCGCGTGGGCCACGCAGCCCGTGCTGATGCCCGCGGCCGCGGCCAGCCCCGCTCGCGCGCCGCGCTGCAGCGTCCGCGTCACCGTGAGCAGCAGGTCCACGCCCGGGGTGGCATTGAGCACCAGCACGGCGGTGGCGAAGGCCAGCGCCGCCGCCCCGTGGGGAAGGACGTCGTCGGGCGTCAGAGCCGCTCCACGGCCAGGGCCGTGGCCTCGCCGCCGCCGATGCACAGCGCGGCCACCCCGCGCCGCAGCCCGCGCTGGCGCAGGGCCCCGAGCAGCGTGACGACGATGCGCGCGCCCGACGCGCCGATCGGGTGGCCGAGCGCACACGCGCCACCGTGGACATTGACGATCTCGTGCGGTAGCTTGAGCTCGGCCATCGCGGCCATGGTGACCGCGGCGAAGGCCTCGTTGACCTCCCACAGGTCGACCTGGCCGGGCTGCCAGCCGGCTTTCCTGAGCACCTTGTCGATCGCGCCGACCGGCGCGGTGGTGAACCACTCGGGGGCCTGGGCGTGCACCGAGTGGGCCACGATGCGCGCGATGGGCCGCACGCCCCGTCGTGCGGCGGTGCTCTCGCGCATCAGCACCAGCGCCGCAGCACCGTCGCTGATCGAACTCGCGTTGGCCGCGGTGATCGTGCCGTCCTTCTTGAAGGCCGGCTTGAGGCCCGGGATCTTGTCGAGCTTGGCCTTGAAGGGCTGCTCGTCGTGCTTCACCAGCACCTCGCCGCCCTTGCCGGGCAGCGCGACGGGGGCGATCTCCCAGTCGAAGCGGCCGTCCTCGTTGGCCTCCTTGCTGCGGGTCGTGGAGGCGATCGCGAACTGGTCCTGGGCCTCGCGCGTGAAACCATACTTGGCCACGCAGGTCTCCGCGAACACGCCCATGGCCTTGCCGCGCTCGTAGGCATCTTCCAGGCCGTCCATGGCCATGTGATCGAACAGCGTGGCGGCACCGTACTTCACGCCCTTGCGCGCGAATACCAGGTGCGGCGCGTTCGTCATGCTCTCCATGCCGCCGGCGACCATCACCTCGGCGCTGCCCGCGGCCAGCATGTCGTGCGCGAACATGACGGCACGCATGCCGCTGCCGCACATCTTGCTCAGCGTGACGGCGCCGCTGCTGTCGGGCAGGCCGGCACGACGCATCGCCTGCCGCGCCGGCGCCTGGCCCTGTCCGGCCATCAGGCAGTTGCCCATCAGCACCTCGTCCACCGCGTCGCCGGGCACGCCGGCGCGCTCGACCGCGGCCCGGATCGCGACCGCGCCGAGTTCCCAGGCCTGCAGCGCGGCGAAGTCGCCCAGCAGGCCGCCGATGGGCGTGCGGGCGGCCGAGGCGATGACGATCGGGTCGGAGGACATGGCGGGCTCCTTTCGAAGGCGGGGCGGGCGGACGTGGGGGAGGGGGGAGAGCGGGTCAGGGGGCGGCGACCGCCTCGTCCCGGCGCGGCTTCGACGCCGGCCGGGCCCGCGCGAAGCGACGCTGCGGGTCGTAGGGGAACACGTCGTGCACGTGGCCGTCGGCGATGCGCTGCTGGTGCTGCTGCCAGAACTCGGGTTCGAGCAGCTCCGCGTGGTGGCGCATGAAGATCTCGCGCACCTGCGGGTTGCCCAGCAGGAAGGGTCCGAAGGTCTCGGGGAACACGTCCTTGGGGCCGACCGAATACCAGACCTCGCCGGACATCTCGTCCTCCTCGTGGCGCGGCGGCGGCACGCGCCTGAAGTGGCAGTCCGTCAGGTACTCGATCTCGTCGTAGTCGTAGAACACCACCTTGCCGTGGCGCGTGACGCCGAAGTTCTTCCAGAGCATGTCGCCCGGGAAGATGTTGGCGCGCACCAGGTCCTTGATCGCGTTGCCGTACTCGACCACCGCGTGTTCCATCTGCTCCGGCGACGCCTCCTGCAGGTACAGGTTCAGCGGGATCATGCGCCGCTCGATGTAGGCGTGGCTGAGGATCAGCTCGACCACGCCGTCGCCGTCGCGGTCGGAGACCTCGATCGTGCTGGCGCAGAACTCCTGCAGCTCGGCGACGAGCTCGTCCTCGAAGCGATCGCGCGGGAAGGCCACGTTGCTGTACTCGAGCGTGTCGGCCATGCGGCCCACGCGGTCATGCTGCTTGACCAGCAGGTACTTGCTCTGGATGAGCTCGCGCGAGGTGTCCTTCTGGGGCGGGAAGTGGTCCTTGATGACCTTGAAGACGTAAGGAAACGAGGGCAGGTCGAACACCAGCATCACCATGCCCTTGATGCCCGGCGCGATGCGGAACTGGTCGGTCGAGTGGCGCAAGTGCGCGAGGAAGTCGCGGTAGAACAGGTTCTTGCCGTGCTTCTGCAGGCCGATCGAGTTGTAGAGCTCGTGGCGGGGCTTGCGCGGCATCATCGAGCGCAGGAACTGCACCACGGCCGACGGCACCTCCATGTCGACCATGAAATAGGCCCGCGCGAAGCTGAACACCATCAGCAGGTCGTCCTCGCCGAACAGCGCGGCGTCGATCACCAGCCGGCCTGATGGAGCATGGATGATCGGCAGGGTGAAGGGCGTCTCGGTGAAGCCGTTGATGATCTTGCCCACCATGTAGGCGCCCTTGTTCCGGTAGAACAGGCTCGAGATCACCTGGATCTGGAAGTTCGCGCGAGCGCGAAAGCCCCCCAGCTCGCCGAGCATCGCCTGTACCACGTGCTCGATGTCGCGGTCGAGGTTCTCGAACGGCCGCTCGAGCCCGTAGCCCTCGACGATGCGCCGCCAGGTCGCGTGCAGCGACTCCTTGCTGGGGTAGTAGGCGCGGAACGCCGGAAGCGCGCCCGGGTCGTCGTTCTCGATGTACTCGGTCGAGACCGCCGGCCGCACGAAGATGAAGTCGTTGTGGAAGTAGCTGCGGTGCAGGATCTTGGTGGTGACCGAGTTGAAGAAGGTCTCGGCCAGCTCGGGTTGCCGGTGGTTGGTGAGCAGGCCGATGTAGTGCAGCTTCACCTGCTGCCACACGTCCATCGCGAGCGTGGCCGCGTCGAACTCCGTCTGCAGCCGCTCCACCGATTCGGCCACCCGCATGTCGTAGAACTCGATGCGCTGCGCCTGCGCGCGCTGCTGCCCGATCCAGTCGGCGGCCTCGAAGCGCTGCTTGGCCCCGGCACTGGCCTCCCGGAACAGGCGGTAGTGCTTGTCGAAACCCTCCAGCATCGCGCGGGCGATGTCGAAGGCGCGGCTGTCGGTCAGGCGGTTCGGGAACATCGGTGTACGCGCGAAGGTCGGGTGCGGGCCAGTTTAGTCAGCCGACGGAGACGCCACGCCGGCGGCGCGCCGCGCCTTCAGGCCGGCAAGCGAGCGCTCGTAGGCAGGCTGCACCTCGCCCGGGCCGCGCACCGTCATCTCGAGGTCCTCCAGCAGGCCGTTGTGCAGCCCGTAGACCCAGCCGTGCACCACCACGCTCTGGCCACGTGCCCAGGCGTCCTGCACCACGGTGGTCTCGCACACGTTGAGCGATTGCTCCAGCACGTTGAGCTCGCACAGCGCTTCGAGCCGCTCGGTGTCGCCGGCCAGGCCGTCGAGCCAGGCGCGGTGCTTGTTGCGCACGTCCTGCACGTGGCGCAGCCAGTTGTCGGCGATGCCGATGCGCAAGCCCTTGAGCGCCGCCGTCACCCCACCGCAGCCGTAGTGACCGACCACCATGATGTGCCGCACGTGCAGCTGGTCGATCGCGTACTGCATCACCGACAGCGCGTTCAGGTCGGAGTGCACCACCACGTTGGCCACGTTGCGGTGGACGAACACGTCGCCCGGCAGCAGCCCGAGGATCTCGTTGGCCGGCACCCGGCTGTCGGCGCAGCCGATCCACAGGTACTGCGGGGCCTGCTGCTTCAGCAGGCCCGTGAAGAAGCCCGGGCGCTGGTGCTCGACGTCCTCGGCCCAGGCGCGGTTCTTGGCCAGCAGGTCACGCAGTCGGTAGGGCATGCCGCGTGGTGGGTCTGTTGGCGGGGCAGGCGACGTGGTGGAGGTCGGTCGGCGCGCGCCGGCAGGCGTTCACATCGTCTCGGCGAACAGCTCGCGGCCGATGAGCATGCGGCGGATCTCCGAGGTGCCCGCGCCGATTTCGTAGAGCTTGGCGTCGCGCCACAGGCGGCCGAGCGGGTAGTCGTTGATGTATCCGTTGCCGCCGAAGATCTGGATGCCCTCGCCGGCCATCCAGGTCGCCTTCTCGGCGCACCACAGGATCACGCTGGCGCAGTCCTTGCGCACCGTGCGCACGTGCTCGCTGCCGAGGCGGTCGAGGTTCTTGCCCACGGTGTAGCAGAAGCTGCGGGCGGCCTGCAGCACGGTGTACATGTCGGCGACCTTGCCCTGGATCAGCTGGAACTCGCCGATCGACTGGCCGAACTGCTTGCGGTCGTGGGTGTAGGGGATCACCTGGTCCATCACCGCCTGCATGATGCCGATCGGCCCGGCGGCGAGCACCGCGCGCTCGTAGTCGAGGCCGCTCATCAGCACCCTGGCCCCGCCATTGAGGGCGCCCAGCACGTTCTCGGCCGGCACCTCGACGCCCTGGAACACCATCTCGCCGGTGTGCGAGCCGCGCATGCCCAGCTTGTCGAGCTTCTGCGCGGTCGAGAAGCCCTTCATGCCCTTCTCGACGATGAAGGCCGTCACGCCGCGCGCACCGAGCTCCGGCTCGGTCTTGGCGTAGACCACCATCACGTCGGCGTCGGGGCCGTTGGTGATCCACATCTTGGTTCCGTCGAGCACGTAGACGCCGCCACGCTCCACCGCGCGCAGCTTCATGCCCATCACGTCGGAGCCTGCACCGGGCTCGCTCATCGCGAGCGCACCCACGTGCTCGCCGCTGATCAGCCGGGGCAGGTACTTGCGCTTCTGCGCTTCGGTGCCGTTGCGCTTGAGCTGGTTCACGCACAGGTTGCTGTGCGCGCCGTAGCTCAGGCCCACGCTCGCGCTCGCGCGGCTGATCTCCTCCATCGCCACCATGTGGGCGAGGTAGCCCATGTCGGCCCCGCCGTACGTCTCCGGCACGGTGATGCCGAGCACGCCGAGCTCGCCCATCTTGCGCCAGAGGTCCATCGGGAACTGGTCGCTGCGGTCGATCTCGGCCGCGCGGGGGGCGATCTCGGCGTCGGCGAAGGCGCGCACCGCGTCGCGCAGCGCGTCGATGTCCTCGCCGAGCTGGAAGTCGAGGCCAGGCAGTCTCATCGGGGTCTCCTCGGAATGTCGCAAAAGGCGGGAGGGGGTGGCCAGCCTCAGGCGCGAACGCCTTCGCGGCCGGTGACGGTCATGACCGTTGCCGTGAGCGTGGCGACCCGGCGCGGCGGCCGTCCGTCGTCTCCGAGCTGCCAGGCCTCGGCCTCGGCCACGGTGATCGTGCGCCCCGCCTTGACCACGACCGCATCGCAGCGGAATCGCGGCCCGGCCGCCGGAGCGAGCAGGTTGACCTTGAACTCGATCGTCAGCACACCCGCGTCGGCCGGCATGAGGGTGGCCGCCGCGTAGCCGGCGGCCGAATCCAGGGCCGCGGCCAGCGCGCCGGCATGGAGGAAGCCGTGCTGCTGCGACAGCGCTTCGCGGTGGCTCAGCCCGATCGACACGCGCCCGGGCTCGACGGCAAGCAACTCGGCGCCGAGCGTGGCCATCAGGCCCTGCCGCGCGAACGACGCCCGGGTTCGCTCAGCGAAGCCGGGGTCGGCCGGTGGGGGCAAGGACGGGTCGGGGCTCATCGAGCCGGCGCTCCGCTCAACGGCCGCCCGCCCGCTCGCGCGCCAGCAGCCGGCGCGCCTCGCGCTCGTGCAGCCGCACCTCGTCGAGCGTGGCGGTGATGTCGGCCAGGCGTTCCTCGAGCTGGGCGCGGTGCAAGGCGAGCACCTGCAGGAATTTCTCGAGCTGTGGCGCCGTGTCGCGCGGCGACTCGTACATGTCCACCAGGTCCTTGACCTCGGCCAGGGTCAGGCCCAGGCGCTTGCCGCGCAACGTCAGCTTCAGGCGCGTGCGGTCTCGCGAGCTGTAGACGCGGTTGCGGCCGCGGCGCTGCGGGTCGAGCAGACCGCAGTCCTCGTAGAAGCGGATCGCGCGGGTGGTGAGGTCGAACTCGCGTGCCAGCTCGCCGATCGTGAAGGTCGCGGCGCGGGCCGGCGACTCGGTCGGCGTCCGGCGGGCGGTGCGGGCCGCCGCCGGCGCGCGGCGCGTCCGGGGGGCGGGTGCGGGTGAGGCCGCAAGGGGCGCGTTCGGCATCGGTGCCTAGAATCGGGCGCAATTGACGTATACGTAAAGTGTAGCCAATGACCTCCCCAGCCGCGACCGCTCCCCGTCCCGCCGAGCTGGAGCTCGGCTACCCGCTGGGGGTGTCGCTGCCCGAGCCCGGGCGCACGCTGGAGGTGGCCCCTGGGGTGCGCTGGCTGCGCATGCGGCTGCCGTTCGCGCTCGACCACATTCACCTGTGGCTGTTGCGCGACCGCTGGCGCGAAGCGCCGGACCTGCCCGAGCGCGAGGGCTGGGCCATCGTCGACTGCGGCATCACCGACGACGCGACCCGCGCGGCCTGGGAGCAGATCTTCGCCACCGAGCTCGACGGCCTGCCGGTGCTGCGCGTGATCGTGACGCACATGCACCCGGACCACATCGGGCTGGCGCACTGGCTGACCGAGCGGTGGTCGACGCCCGAGCATGACTGCCGGATGTGGATCAGCGGCACCGACTTCAATGCCGCGCGCATCGCCAGCACCAGCACCACCGGCTTCGGCGGCGACTCGGCCGCGCGCTTCATGGCGTCGCATGGGCTGACCGACCCCGACGCCCTGGCCAAGGTGCGGGCGCGCAGCAACTACTACGCGTCGATGGTGCCGCAGGTGCCGGCGCGCCACCGCCGGCTGATGGATGGCATGGTGCTGCGCATCGGCGACCACGACTGGCACTGCATCGCCGGCTACGGCCACGCGCCCGAGCACATCGCGCTGCACTGCCCGACGCTGGGCCTGCTGATCTCGGGCGACATGGTGCTGCCGCGCATCTCGACCAACGTGAGCGTGATCGACCTCGAGCCCGAGGCCGACCCGCTGCGCCTGTACCTCGCCTCGCTTCGGCGCTTCGAGGCCTTGCCGGCCGACACCGTGGTGCTGCCGTCGCACGGGCGACCGTTCACCGGCCTGCACCGGCGCCTCGCGCAGCTGCGCGAGCACCACGACGAGCGGCTGGGGGTGGTGCTCGCCGCGTGCGCCGAGCGGCCGCACAGCGCCGCGGAGCTGCTGCCGCGCCTGTTCCCGCGCACGCTCGACCTGCACCAGACCACCTTCGCGATGGGGGAGTCGATCGCCCACCTGCACGCGCTCTGGTTCGACGGGCGCCTGCACCGCCGGCAGGGGGCCGACGGTGTCTTCCGCTTCTCGGTGAACTGAGCGCCGGGACCCGCGATCGGGTGCGGGGCTGGCAGGCGCCGCCCGGCGCTCAGATCAGCAGCGCCGCCACGAACAGGCCGATCATCACGAAGACCAGCACCAGCTTGGCCACCGTGCCGAGCAGCAGTCCCACCCAGGTCGCGAGACCCACCCGCAGGGCCTGGTGGTGCATCGGCGTGGCGGCACCCGGCGGGTCCAGCACCACACCGTCGGCACCCCCGCGGGCGCGCTGCCGGCGCTGGGCGAGGACTTCCCCCACGACCGCGCCCACCAGTGGCATGAACAGCACGCCGACCAGGCCCATCAGCAGGCCGGCGACCGTGCCGATGGCCGCGCCGACCATCGCCAGGCGGCTCGCCCCGGCGCGCTGGGCGCCCAGCGCGGCCGCCACGTAGTCCACCGCCCAGGCGAGCACGGCGAGCACGCTGACGATGGCCAGCGTCCACCCCGAGACGTGCTGGAAGTCGTCGATCCACGCCCCGAGCAGGATGCCGGCCCACACGAGGATCACTCCGGGCAGCGCCGGCAGCACGGTGCCGGCCACGCCGATCGCGATCAAGGCCGCGCTGAGCACCCACCACAAAGCGGAGGCGGATTCCATGTCGATGACTCCGTTGAAGGCGCGCGCCGCGTGGTCCCGCGACCCGTCAGCCGCGCCCTGGACCGGGATCTGCGCCCGGTACCCGGGATCTCAAGGGCACGGCCCCTTCCGTGGGCCCTGTATCGCGCGGCGACCGCGATGGGCAGGACGGCTCCTGCTCACCCCAGCGGCGGCAGCTCGTGCTGCCGCAGCGTGGTGCGGGCGGTCTCGACGTCGGGCACCACCGAGCGCACCACGTCCCAGAAGCGCGGGCCGTGGTCCATGTGCCGAAGGTGCGCGAGTTCGTGGGCCACGACGTAGTCGATCGTCGGCAGCGCGAAATGGACCAGCCGCCAGTTCAGCCGGATCGATCCGTCGGCGCTGGCGCTGCCCCAGCGGGTCTGCGCCGACGACAGCGACAGGCGTCGCACGGTGACGCCCAGGCGGGCGGCGAACACGGCCGCGCGCTCCTCGAAGATCCGCCGCGCCTGGCGCTGCAGCCAGCTGTGCACGGCGTCGCGGACCTGCTCGGGTGCGGCGCCGTCCGGCAGCGCGAGCCGCAGTGCCAGGCGCGGGGCGCCGGCAGCAGCCTCGCGCACGTCGAGCACCGCCCCGGTGACCTGCGCCGCCAGCACCACCTGCACCGTCTCGCCGAGGAACGGGAAGCGAGCCCCGTCGCGCCAGTCGATGCGCGCCGCTTCCAGTCGGCGGTGGCGCTCGCGTTGGGTGTGCAGCTGCCGCAGGATCCAGGCGGACTTCTCGTGCAACGCGGCCTCGAGGTCGGCGCGGCTGACCCAGCGCGGGGCGCTCACCGTCAGGCCGTCGGCATCGACGACGAAGCCGACGGTGCGACGACGGGCCCGTCGCAAGGCGTAGCCCACGCGGTGCTCGCCCAGGCGCACCTCGTGCTCGGCCTGCGGATGCCGGTACAGGATGGCCACGCGGTGCTCGCCCAGGCGCACCTCGTGCTCGGCCTGCGGATGCCGGTACAGGATGGCATCGGCCGCCGTCACGACGGGCGCCGGCACTGGGGGGCGTGCGGGTGCTTGTGTCGCCACCGGCGACTCGAGGGCAGGGCGGCTGGCCATGGCCGGCGGGTCGGCCCTGTCGAACAGCGACAGCTGGGCCGGCGCAAGGGTCGCCGGCGCAAGGGCGCGAGGACGCGGCATGGAGCCGCATTGTCGTGGAGGAATGCCGGCCCGTGTGGTCAGCCGGCCGCGCGGTACGCCTCGGGATCGAGCCGGCGCATCTCGCCCTCGATCCAGGCCTCGGCCTCGCGCATCAACTCATCGGCCTCGCGGCCGGCGCTGGCGATCGGACGCCCGATCGAGATGTCGACGACACCTGGGGTGAGCCGGAAGCTCTTGCGCGGCCAGCAGCGCGCCGACGTCACCGCGATCGGCACCACCGGCCGGCCGGTGGCCACCGCCAGTCGCGTGCCGCCGGTCTTGTAGGCCCCCTGGCTGCCGCGCGGGGTGCGCGTGCCCTCCGGGAACATGATCACCCAGTGGCCTTCGGCCATCAGCCGGCGGCCCTGCTCGGCGACCTTCGTCCAAGCCTCGGTGCGCTTGCTGCGGTCGATGTGAACCATGTCGAGCCGGCCCATCGCCCAGCCGAAGAAGGGGATGTAGATCAGTTCGCGCTTGAACACGTAGGCCAGGGGGTGGTCCATCAGCGTCGGGAAGGCAAACGTCTCCCACGTCGACTGATGCTTGGCCAGCAACACCACGCCGTCGGGCGAGCCGGGTGGCGGCAGGTGCTCGACGCCCTGGATGCGGTGCGTGACGCCGCACAAGGTCCGGCTGCCCCACATCACCACGCGCAGCCAGCCCACGCACATCCAGTACAGGCGGTCGCCGCCGATGAACACCGAGGCGATCAGCACGGCGGTGGCCCACGGGATCACCGTGACCACCATCCAGAGGACGAACAGTGCCGAGCGCAGTGTCGCGAGCATCCGGGGTCGTCACTCCATGCCGTGGTACACCGAGTCGGCGCCGCCGCCATCCCCGCGCGCCGCGCGGTCGTGCCGGATCAGCCAGTCGGCAAAGGCGGCCAGGTCGGCGTGCACCCGAGTGCCGGGCA
>JALOSQ010000137.1 GCA_025458335.1 Ideonella sp. | reverse complement strand
GGCCACGGTCGGCAGGTCGTCCAGCTCGATGCGCAGCACGGCGAGGTCGGTCTCGGGGTCCGAGCCCACGATGCGCGCCTGGGCCCGGCGGCCGTCGCTGAGCATCACCTCGACGTCGGCGGCGCCGTCGATCACGTGGTGGTTGGTCAGCAGGTACCCCTCGGCCGAGACGATGACCCCCGAACCGAGGCCGACCTGCGGCTGCTGGAACCGACGCAGCTGGTCGCCGAAGAAGTAGCGGAACAGCGGGTCGTTCAGGCCCGGGTGCTGCGGTGGCGGGCGGCTGGCACTGATGCTGACGACGGCCGGGGCCGCACGCTGGGCGGCCGCGGCGTACGACACGACCAGCACCGGGCCACCGCCCGCGGGGCGCTCGGGGGTCAGCGACTCGGTGATCGAGACGATGTCCGGTCGCGCCACGGTCCCCCGACCGAGCCAGTCGGGCTTGAGCGTCGCGACGACGAACAGCACCGCCAGCGCGATGGTCACCGCCTGCGTGAAAATGAGCCAGGTTCTGCGCATGCCCCCTCTCGATGGCCCAACGATCCGATCTCGAGGCCTACCTGAATGCCCTGCTGGACAGCGGGCGTTTCAAGGATTATGGGCCGAACGGCCTGCAGGTCGAGGGCCGCGCGGAGGTGCGCCGGCTCGTCTCCGGCGTGACCGCGAGCCGCGCGCTCATCGACGCGGCGATCGAGGCGCAAGCCGACACCCTGCTGGTCCACCATGGCCTGTTCTGGCGCGGGCAGGACGGGCGCCTGACAGGCTGGCTCAAGGAGCGCGTCGCCCGCCTGATGGCCCACGGCATCAACCTGTTCGCGTATCACCTGCCGCTGGATGCCCATCCGGAGCTGGGCAACAACGCCCAGCTCGGTCGGCGCCTTGGCCTGGCCGTGAGTGAGCGCTTCGGTGACCAGGACCTCGGTTTCCTCGCGAACGTCGACCTGCCGCTGACGCTCGCGGTCCTGTGCGAGCGGGTCGAGTCGGTCGTCGGGCGAGCGGTGCTGGCAGTGCCGGGCGACGGCCGGCCCGTGCGCCGCGTGGCCTGGTGCACCGGCGGGGCGCAGGGCTGGTTCGAGGCGGCCATCGCAGCCGGCGCCGATGCCTACCTCACCGGCGAGATCTCCGAGCCGCAGGCGCACCTGGCGCGCGAGACTGGCGTGGCGTTCCTGGCCTGCGGCCACCACGCCAGCGAGCGCTACGGGGCCGCGGCGCTCGGCGCGCACGTCGCGGTGAAGTTCGGCCTCGAACACCGCTTCATCGACATCGGGAACCCGGCGTGAACCCGAGCCCTGCCGTGGCGTCGCGGGCGGTCCCCGCGACCCCCGTAACCCGGCCTGCCCCGGGCCGCCCGTTGCTGGTCACGCAGGGCGATCCGTGCGGCATCGGGCCCGAGATCGTCGTGCGATGCCTGGCCGCCGGCGAGGGGGCACCGGCCCTCGTCGTCGGCGACATCGGCGTGATCCGGCGCGCGGCGGCGACGACGCGCGTCGCATGCGTCGTTGCCGAGGTCGAGCAGCCCGAGGATGCACGCGACCTGCCGCCGGCGACGGTCGGCGTCTGGCGCCCGCCAGGGCTGCCGGACGGACTGGAGCGCCTGCCGCTCGGCCAGGTGCATGCCGCTGCCGGCCGAGCCGCAGCCTCCTGCATCGAGGCAGCCGCGCGCATGGCGCTGCAGGGGCGTGCCGCGGCCGTGGTGACCGCCCCGATCCACAAGGAGGCGCTGGCGGCCGCCGGCATCCCGCACCCCGGGCACACCGAGATGCTGCAGGCCCTGTGTGCCCGCGACGGCCGCGTTCCGCCGGTGCGCATGATGCTGGCCACGCCGGAACTCCGGGTCGTGCTGGTCACCATCCACGTGGCGCTGCGTCGCGCGATCGACTTGCTGACCCGCGATTCGGTGCTCGAGACGATCCGGATCACCCATCGGGCCGAGCAGCGCCAGGGGCGGGCGACCCCGCGCATCGCGGTCGCGGGGCTCAACCCGCACGCCGGCGAGGGCGGGCTGTTCGGCGACGAGGAGTTGCGCATCATCGGCCCGGCGGTCGAGGCGGCACGGGCTGAGGGCATCGACGCGCGCGGCCCCTTCGCGCCGGACACGGTGTTCATGCGGGCCCGCCGGGCGCCCGGTCATGCAGGCGAGTTCGACGTCGTCGTGGCCATGACGCACGACCACGGCCTCATCCCGATCAAGCTCAACGGGTTCGACGAGGGCGTCAACGTCACGCTCGGACTGCCTTTCGTGCGCACCAGCCCGGACCACGGCACCGCCTTCGACATCGCCGGCACCGGCCGCGCGGACCCGTCGAGCCTGCGCGCCGCGATCGCGATGGCGCGTCAGCTCACCGGCGCGGCGGACTCGCTGCCGGCCTTGAGCGCCGCGAGCTGACGCCGCGCGCGCTGCGTGGCGCGCTCGATCAGGTAGCTGTTCTCGAAGGCCTTCAGGCGCCCTGACTCGCAGACCCGCTGCAGCATGCGGGAGGTCATCGAGAGCGTCTCCTGGTGCTTGCGGCCGTGGGTGAAGACGAAGAACGCCCGCCCCGGGCTGATGTAGCTCAGGCGCACCTTCTGCCACGAGTCCTTCAGGTGCATCTGGTACGCGAAGCCGATCTTCAGGTGGTCGATCAGGTTCGCGCCGCGCACCGGCTCTGGCGGCTCGGCGTCGGCCAGGTCGAGGTTGATGTCGAGGTCGACCGGCGGTGTCGAGGCAGCCACCTGCTCCTCCAGGTCGGCCAGGTCGATGTCGATCGTGCCGTCCCAGTCGACCTGCTGCTCCTGGACGAGCCCGACCTGCTCGGCCTCGGCTGGCGTGAAGCGCGGCGCGATGACCTCGTCGGTCAGTGTCGGCAGCAGGTCGGCGCGCGGCGTGTCCTCGACGCGCGGAACAGGCGCGTTGAAGATCGCGTCGACCTGCTTGACGAGCAGGTTGTGGTCGAGCTCGCTCAGCGGCGGGCCCTTCAGGGCCTGCGCATGCGAGGGCATCAGCTGCGAGAAGAACTGCTGCTGGGCCTCCTGCGGCCAGCCGATCAGGTCGAGGCCTTCGCGCAGGTCCTTCATCAGCTGCGGCAGATGCATCAGGAACTTCTGTCGCTGCTGCGGCGACCCCTTGGGCTGCACGCTCATCACCAGCTGCCGGCCGGTGACGCGATAACGCTGTGCAGCCTCGCTGGTCGGGCCCTCGCGCCGGGTGACCGTGACCAGCGACTGGCTCCAGACCTGGGTCAGGAAGTCGCGCAGGAAGGCCGGGATCGGCACCGGCCCGAGCGCGCCCTGCAGCTGCGCCATGTAGCGCTGCTGGACACGCAGCTCGGATTCCTTCGAGTCGAGCAGCGAGGCGGCGGCGCCGTGGCGCTCGACCTCCGTCTGCGCCTGCTGGGCCGAGAACATCTCGAGCTCGGCCAGCTTGGCCGTGTACAGCTCGAGTTGGTCGAAGTCGCCGTCGACGATCTCCTGCACCAGCGCGCGCACCCGGTCGAGCAGTTCCCGGCCCGGCCCGTCGGCGAAGTCGTCGTAGGCGCATGCCAGCGACGCGATGCGGTTGACGAAGCGGCGCACCGGGTGCCGACGCGACGAGAAGAAGCTCGGGTCGGCGAGCGCCACGCGCAGCACCGGCAGCTGCAGGCGCGCGATCTGCCGTGCCATCTGTGGCGGCACGCGGTTGTCCGACAGGATCTGGTCGAACAGGCTGCCGACGACCTCGATGACGAGGTGGTCGAGACCACCGCCGGAGGCGCGCTTGAGCTCGTCCTGGTGCGTCCGGATCAGGTTGGCCGCCATGAGCGGCCGTGGCCCGCCGGCAGTCGATGCCTGGCCGTACGGGCCCGCAAAGCCGCCCGCGTCGGGATCGCGGGTGTCCAGGCCGGTCCAGGCCCCGGCCGGGTCGCCGCCCACCTGCGCGGTGCCAACCGCCTCGTCATCACCAGGGACGGCCAGGAAGTTGATCCGCCGCAGCAGCGCCATCAGCTCGGCATCGATCTGTGCCCGACTGCGTGCCGCGGAGGCGGCGAGCCCGGGCCCGGCGCCGCCGGTCGACGACGGCCAGCTCGACGGCCGGGACGCCGGCCCGCGCAGGGTCCCGCTCGAGGTCACCGCATCTCCACCGAAGTGGCCAGGGCCGGTGCCTCGGTGGCCGGACGGCCGCGAACTCGCGCCCAGGCCGCCGGATGCCGGATAGCCGCTGCCCCCGGTGTCCAGCCCCAGCGAGGCCCCGCTGTCGAAGTGGCCGGACGGCGCGCCCGTGGACCGGTAGGGGTCCCGGGGGATCGTGTCGTAGCCGGTCACCACGCCGCCGAGCTGCTGCCCCGGGCCTTCCACGCCCCGCACGCTCAGGCTGGCGGGCTGGATGCCCCGGCCCTTGATGTCGGCCAGGATCGCCTGGTAGCAGTCCGGCAGGGCCCGGGCGAGCAGCGCGCCGACTTCCTTGACCAGGAGCTTGCGGGTCGCGTCATGCGGTGTGATCGACTCGATGGCGCGCCACAGGGCGCCGCCCACGATGCTCGCGCGCAACGGGTTGCGCGACTCGTCGGCGCGGCCGAGCAGCAGCAGGCTGCCCATGTAGGCGCCGAGCTCGCGCAGCTCCCATTCACATCCGTGCGCGATGGCCTGGGCGATCTTGGCGATCGCCATGTCGGTCTCGATCTGGGCGTCGTCGACCAGGCTGAGTGATTGCCAGTCGGTGCCCTGGGTGCGGCGGCGCGCCTCGCTGCGCGGGGCCAGGTCGTCGGCGATGGCCGTGCGCAGCGCGGTGGCGAAGGTGGAGCGGAAGGCGGCCGCCTGGCGCACCAGCGCAAGCCGGCCGTCGAGCAGGTCGTCCCGGTCGGCGATCCGGTGCGCCGAGGTGGCGAGGCCCTGCAGGGCCTCCACCGCGCGGTCGGCCACGCCCGCCAGCGTCGTGTGCAGCTGGTGGACCGCCGAGTCGAGGATGGCAGGGAGTCGCGGGTCGTGCTGGCTCATCGCGGGCGAACGCCACGCCCGCGAATGCGGGCGGAGACTCCGGCGCGGGAGCCCCGCTCGGAGTATCGGCTCGCAGCAGGGCGATCTTGACGATCGCCCTGCGCCGCCCGTCCTCGTCGGCCGCCCGCTAGTTCACGCTTTGCGCGACGTCGCGATGCATTACGCCCGCGATGCGGGCGAAGTGCTCACTTCCGGAGCGAATCGCGGATCTCGCGCAGCAGCTTCACGTCCTCCGGCTCGACGGGCTCGGGGGCCGGAGCGGCCGGGGCTTCGCGCTTCAGGCGGTTGATCTGCTTGACCATGATGAAGATGATGAAGGCGAGGATCAGGAAGTTCAGCGCCACGGTCAGGAAGTTGCCATAGGCGAACAAAGGAACGCCGGCCTTGGTCAGCGCCTCGTACGTCATGGGGCCGGCGTAGTCCTTCGGCAGTTCGGCGAGGCGGATGAAATAGTTCGAAAAGTCGAGTCCGCCGACGACCCGGCCGATGAGCGGCATGATCAGGTCCTTCACGACGGAGTCGACGATCTTGCCGAACGCCGCGCCGATGATGACGCCGACGGCCAGGTCGACGACGTTGCCCTTTACGGCGAACTCCTTGAACTCGCTCACGATGCTCATGTTTTCCTCCTGTCGGTTGTGGGCGCGCGAGCGTCTCGGTCGCGCCGCGCGGCGCGCGGATCATGCCGCACGAACCATGCCGCCCCGTCCCCGGGCGGACGCTATCGGAAACGTCCGAGACCCCGGAGCCCGCAGTGCGTACGCCCCGTGAAAGGCAGGGGTGGCAGACTCGTCCGTTACACTGCGTTGTTTTGTTCGACAGGGCCCACGCCGCCGGGCCTTTCGTTTGTGATCGAGGGCAGGAATGAGCAGCCAGGAAGTCGACAAGGAACGTCGGATGTGGGTGGCGATCGCCAGTGGGGCGGGCGCCGTGGGTGTCGGCGCGACCGCCATCCCCTTCGTCGCGACCTTTCAGCCTTCGGAGCGCGCGCGCGCCGCAGGAGCTGCGGTCGAGGCCGACATCAGCAACCTGCGCCCCGGCGAGATGATGACCGTCGAGTGGCGCGGCAAGCCGGTGTGGATCGTGCGCCGCACGCCCGAGCAACTCGCCGCCCTGCCGCAGCTCGATCCGCAGCTTGCCGATCCGAACTCGCAGCGCAATCCGTCCGCACTCACGCCGGAGTACGCGCGCAACACGCACCGGTCGATCAAGCCCGAGGTGTTCGTCGCAGTCGGGATCTGTTCACACCTGGGGTGCTCGCCATCGAGCCGTTTTGCCTCGGGGCCCCAACCCTCGCTGCCGGACGACTGGCAGGGTGGTTTCTTCTGCCCCTGTCACGGCTCGACCTTCGACATGGCCGGGCGTGTGTTCGCGAACAAGCCGGCGCCCGACAACCTCGAGATCCCGCCGCACATGTTCCTGTCGGACACACGGCTGCTGATCGGCGAAGACAAGAAGGCCTGA
>JALOSQ010000409.1 GCA_025458335.1 Ideonella sp. | reverse complement strand
CGGTTCTCCTCGGCTCGGATTGGGGGTGGAAGACGGTGGGACGGGGTCGGGGCGCCGGTCGCTCAGGCGACGCTGCGCAGCGGCAGCACCTGAGCCCCGGCAGGCGCGGGCTCGGGCGAAGGCTCGTCGGCGAGGCCGGGGCTGAGCTCGGGTGGGTGCTCGGGCGCGCGGCCGTGGGACAGGTCCTTCGAGCGGTGCACCAGGAAATCGACCAGGTGATTGCGGATGCGGTAGTACTGCGGGTCGTGGTGCATCGTCGCGCGCTGGCGGCTGCGCGGCATCGTGTTGCGCACGATCTCGGCGATGCGGGCCCGCGGGCCATTGCTCATCAGCAGGATGCGGTCGGCCAGCAGGATGGCCTCGTCCACGTCGTGCGTGATCATGAAGACCGTCTGCTGCGTCTCGGCGCAGATGCGCAGCAGCTCGTCCTGGATCGTGCCGCGGGTGAGCGCGTCGAGCGCGCCGAAGGGCTCGTCGAGCAGCAGCATCTTGGGCTGGATCGCGAAGGCCCGCGCGATGCCGACCCGCTGCTTCATGCCGCCGGACAGCTGCGACGGCTTCTTGTCGATGGCCGCCGACAGCCCGACCATCGCCACGTACTGCTCGACCTGCCGGTCGACCTGCGCCGCCGACCACTCGGGCCAGCGGCTGCGCACTGCGAAGGCGATGTTGCGACGCACGCTGAGCCAGGGCATCAGCGCATGGCCCTGGAAGACGACGCCGCGCTCCAGGCCGGGCCCGGTGACCTCGCGGCCGTCCATGAACACATAGCCCTCGCTGGCCTTCTCGAGCCCCGCGAGCGCGTTCAGGATGGTCGTCTTGCCGCAGCCGCTGTGGCCGATGATGCAGACGAACTCGCCGCGCGCGATGCCGAAGTTCACCGACTCGAACACCGGCTCGGCCAAGCCCTCGTAGGTCTTGGCCAGCCCCTCGACCTTGAGGAAATCGGGGCTGGAGGGTGCCTCAGTCGACATAGGTCACCGCCTTCTGCAGCCGCGCGAACATCTGGTCGAGCACCATGCCGACCAGGCCGATCATCAGGATCGCGAAGAGCCGATGCCGGTGCCGCCGACGAGCATCTCGGCCGCGACGATCACCAGCCACGCGATGCCCATGCTGATGCGCATGCCGGTGAGGATGGTCGGCGCCGCAGCCGGCAGGATCACCTGGAAGGCCTTGCGCAGCGGCGAAACCTCGAGCGTGCGTGCCACGTTGAGCCAGTCGCGCCGCACACTGGCCACGCCGAAGGCCGTGTTGATCAGCATCGGCCACAGCGAGCAGATGAAGATCACGAAGATGCCCGAGATGCTGCTGTCCTTGATCGTGTACAGCGCCAGCGGCATCCAGGCCAGCGGCGAGATCGGCTTGAGCACCTGGATGAACGGGTCGAGCGCGCGATAAAGCAGCGGGCTCATGCCGATCACGAAGCCGAGCGGAATCGCAACGGCGGCCGCGATCAGGAAGCCCACCGCCACGCGCCCCAGCGAGTGGGCGAGCTGGAGGCCCACGCCCTTGTCGTTCGGCCCGGCGTCGTAGAAGGGGCTTGCGAGGTGACCGAGGATCGTCTCGCCCATCTGCGCGAGCGTCGGGAACCCCGACTTGGCCGGGGCGGCCCCGGCCTCCGCCGCCGGGTCCCGGCCCATCAGCTTGGCGTACTCGATCTGCTCGGGCGTGACCTGCCCCGGTGGCCAGGTGCCAGACCAGCAGGATCAGCCCCAGCAGCATCAGGGACAGCAGGCCCGAGCGGGCGGACGGATGGCTCAGCAGCTTCATCGCCGGCACTCTCGATCCGAATCAGGCCGCAACGCGCTTGATCGCGAAGCTGTCGACGTAGGCGTCGGGCTTTGCGGGGTCGAACACCTTCCCCATGATCGTGAACTTCGGGTTGGCGCCGTCCGGCACGGGCATGCCGAGCTGGCGCATCGTCCGCTTGGCGTCGGTCAGGAGGAACACCTGCTCGGCCATCTGCCGGTAGTTCACGTTGCCCTTGATGTAGCCCCAGCGCTTCATCTGGGTGAGCATCCACACCGCCATGCTCTGCCAGGGCATCGGGTCGAAGTCGGCGCGGTCGGGCACCGTCTGCACCTTGCCCAGGCCATCGGCGAACCGGCCGGTCAGCACCTGCGCCACCACCGTCTCGGGCTGGTTCAGGTACGCGGTCGGCGAGATGACCTTGGCGATCAGCTCGCGGTTCTCGGGCTTGCGCGCCATGGCGGCCGCGGTGAGCACCGCGCGATAGAGCGCTGCGAACGTGTTCGGGTTCTTCTGGATGAACTCGGCGCTCGTCCCAAACGCACAGCACGGGTGACCGTTCCAGAGGTCCTTCGTCAGCAGGTGGATGAAGCCCACCTCCTCGAACACCGCGCGCTGGTTGAACGGATCCGGCCCGAGGTAGCCGTCGATGTTGCCGGCACGCAGGTTGGCGACCATCTCCGGCGGGGGCACCACGCGGATCTGGATGTCGCGGTCGGGGTCGAGCCCGGCTTCCGCCACGTAGTAGCGAAGCAGGAAGTTGTGCATCGAGTACTCGAAGGGCACCGCGAACTTGAAGCCCTTCCAGGTCTTCGGGTCGCGCTTGTCCTTGTGCTTGACGTGCAGCGTGATCGCCTGGCCGTTGGTGTTCTGGATCGTGGCCACGCGCATCGGCGTGGCGGTCGAGCCCAGGCCCATCGTGATGGCCAGCGGCATCGGGCTCAGGAAGTGCGTCGCGTCGTACTCCTTGTTGAGCATCTTGTCGCGGATGAGCGCCCAGCCCGCGGTCTTGACGACCTCGACGTTGAGCCCTTCGTTGCGATAGAAGCCCAGCGGGTGCGCCATGATCAGCGGCGTGGCGCAGGTGATCGGGATGAAGCCGATCTTGAGGTCCTTCTTCTCGATGGCGCCCTTGTCCTGGGCCATCGCCTGCAGGCTGGCGATCGGCAGCACGCTGCCGATCGCGGCCATTGCGGTACGCCGACCCACCGCGCGCAGGAAGTTGCGGCGCACCGCGTCGTGCGGGAACAGCGCCTTGACCAGCGTCGCCTCGATGAAGGCGTTCGAGTAAGCCTGGAAGTCGGCCGACTCACTGCGCTGGCGCAGTTCGGCGGCCGCATGCTCGGCCGCCGACGCGTGCTGCCCGCACGTGCAGGACATGCGCAGGGGGCGGTCGGCGAGGGCTCCTGGCGGTGTCGCTTGAACAGGACTCTAGGGATGCCCGAAGTCAAGCAACATCGATGCCCGCGGCGATTTCTTGTAGTGCCAGCCCTACACGTCCGGGGATCCCGTCTCGTTCAAAGACTGCTGCGCCCGCATCGCGTACAGCGCCAGCTCGACGTCGTTGCGCACGCCGGTCTTCTCCAGCACGCGCGCCCGGTAGGTACTCACCGTGTTCGACGACAGCGACAGCTCGGTGGCGATCTCGCCCACGCTGCGTCCCTGCGCGAGCAGCCGGTACACCTGGAACTCACGGTGCGACAGGCGCTCGTGCGGCGGGTCGTCAGATTCGCCCGGCCCGTTGCCCAGCGCATGGGCCAGCAGGTCGGCCACCGTCGGCGTGATGAAGCGGTGCCCCCCGGCCACGCGACGCACTGCGGCGGTGATCTGCTCGGAGTCCGCGCTCTTGTTGAGGTAACCGGCGGCACCGAGCTTGAGACTGCGCACCGCGTACTGGCGATCCGGGTAGGTGCTG
>JALOSQ010000136.1 GCA_025458335.1 Ideonella sp. | reverse complement strand
GAGTAGTTCTGGTTGATCAGGTAGACGTTCTTCACGTCCGGCTGATCCTTCATGTAGCTGGTCAGCGCCTCCATCTTCTGCGAGGTGTCGGCGTCGAGGCGGAAGTGCCAGAAGCTGCAGCGCTCGTTGGTGAGGGCCGGATCGACCGCGGCGTAGTTGAGGAACACGACCTCCTTGCCGGGGTTACGCTCGTTGTGCTTGTTGATCGCGTCCGTGATGGCGAGCGCGGCGCCGGAGCCGTTGCCCTGAACCACGTAGCGGATGCCCTGGCCGATCGCGGCGTTGAGCACGGTGATGCTCTCTTGCGGCGATCCCTTGTTGTCGAAGGGGACGAACTCGAACTTCACGCCGGCCGCGTTCTTCTTGTTGAAGTGCTCGGCCATGAACTGGAAGCTCTTGAGCTGGTTCTGGCCGATGTTCGCGAACGGCCCGGACAGCGGGTCGATGAACCCGATCTTGACGGTCTGGCCCGATTGGGCGAACACGAGTCCCGAGGTCAGCGCCATCGAGGCGCCGACGGCGAGGCCGAACAGGCGGCGGGTAAACACCATGGAGGTCTCCGGAGTGGGTCGTCAGCAAGGGGCTGCGGTCGTGCCACAGACGGCCATGACGGTACCGGATGGCGGAATCCCTGTTGTTCAGGGACTACCCCGAAGCCACCAGTGCGCGGGAGCGGCCGTCGGCCCGTCCGGCACCGGGTCAGGCGCCGGGCAGGCGGTGCTCCCGGAACTGCTCGCGCAGCTTCATCTTCTGCATCTTGCCGGTCGCCCCGAGCGGAATGCTGTCGACGAATACCACGTCGTCGGGCACCTGCCACTTGGCGACCTTGCCCTCGAAGAAGCCGAGGATCTCCGCGGGGGTCGCTTCCGCGCCAGGCTTGCGGACGACCACCAGCAGCGGTCGCTCGTCCCACTTCGGGTGAGGGACGGCGATGCAGGCCGCCATCGCGACAGCCGGATGCGCCATGGCGATGTTCTCGATGTCGATCGAGCTGATCCACTCGCCGCCCGACTTGATCACGTCCTTGCTCCGGTCGGTGATCTGGAGGAAGCCGTCGGGGTCGATCGAGGCGACGTCCCCGGTCGGGAACCAGCCGTCGCGCAACACCTGGCCGCCCTCGCCCTTGAAGTAGCCCGACACGACCCAGGGCCCCTTGACCAGGAGGTCGCCGGTCGACTCCCCGTCCCAGGGCAGTTCCTCGCCATTGCCGTCGACGATCTTCATGTCGACGCCGTAGACCGCCCGCCCCTGCTTGGCCATCACCGCGTACTGGCTCTCCCGGTCAGCGGCGAGCTGGTTCAGCTTGAGGTTGCACACGGTACCCAGCGGGGACATCTCGGTCATTCCCCAGGCGTGCAGGACGGTGACGCCATAGTCCTCGCGGAAGGTCCGGATCATCGCCGGGGGGCACGCCGAGCCGCCGATCACGGTGCGCTGCATCGAGCTGAAGGTCAGGCCCTGCTGCTTCATGTACGTGAGCAGGCCCAGCCACACCGTCGGCACGCCGGCCGACAGCGTCACCTTCTCGGCCTCCATCAGTTCGTAGACCGACTTGCCGTCGAGCGACGCGCCGGGCAGCACCAGCTTGCAGCCGGTCATCGCTGCCGAGTACGGCAGGCCCCAGGCGTTGACGTGGAACATCGGGACGACCGCCAGCACGGAGTCGCGCGCCGACAGGCTGATCGCGTCGGGCAGGGCTTCGCCGTAGGCATGCAGGATCGTCGAGCGATGGCTGTAGAGCGCGCCCTTGGGGTTGCCGGTGGTGCCGCTCGTGTAGCACAGCGCCGCGGCGCTGCGCTCGTCGAACACCGGCCACTCGTAGCGGTCGCTCTCGGCGCCGATCCAGGCCTCGTAGGCCACGAGGTTCGGGATGCCGGTGTCGCCCGGCAGCGCGGCCGGGTCGCACAGGGCCACCCAGGTGGCCACCGTCGTGCACTTCGACCAGATCGCCTTGACGATCGGCAGGAAGGTCATGTCGAAGCACAGGACCTTGTCCTCGGCGTGGTTGGCGATCCACGCGACCTGGTCGGGGGCCAGCCGAGGGTTGATCGTGTGCACGACGCGGCCGCTGCCGCTGACCCCGTAGTACAGCTCGAAGTGCCGGTAGCCGTTCCAGGCGAGCGTCGCAACGCGATCGCTGAAGCCCAGCCCCAGGCGATCGAGGGCGTTGGCCACGCGCCGCGACCGGGCCGCCGCGTCGCGATAGGTGTAGCGGTGGATGTCGCCTTCCACTCGACGCGAGACGATCGCGCCGTCGGGGTGGTGCCGCGCCGCGAACTCGATGAGTTGCGAAATGAGCAGCGGCTGGTCCTGCATCAGTCCAAGCATCGGGGAGTCTCCTGGGTGGGTCGCCGCGACCGGCACCGCGAAACGCCGGCGGGTTTCGTCGCGCAGTATTTCGCCCGCCCACGCCCACCGTCAAAGCGTGCTTGCCCTCAGGCAGGGGCATTGGCGACCGCGCGGCGGCTGGCACTCGCGCGCGGCTGCCGGGCCCCGGATTCCGCATACACTGACGTCTGGCTGACATTTCGCCGGACTCCCGTCCGGCCGCGCGGCTTTCGCTGCCGATGAAGCTGTTCCTCGACTTCCTGCCGATCCTGTTGTTCTTCGGTGTCTTCAAGGCATCCGAGGCGAACCGTGACTGGGCGGCGGCGTTCGCCACCCAGTGGCTCGGCCCCATCGTCTCCGGCGGGGTGGTGGGCACCCGGGAGGCGCCGGTGCTGCTGGCCACCGTCGTGGTGATCGTGGCCACCCTGCTCCAGGTGGCGTGGATGGCTGCGCGCGGGCGCCGCGTCGACACGGCGTTGTGGGTCAGCCTGGCGCTCGTGGTGCTGCTCGGGGGAGCCACGATCTGGTTCCACGACGAGACGTTCATCAAGTGGAAGCCCAGCATCCTGTACTGGACCATGGGATTGGTGCTGTGGGCGAGCCAACTCGTGTTCCGGCGCAACCTGCTGCGCGCCATGCTGGGTGACCAACTGGCCCTGCCCGGGCCCGTGTGGCAACGCTTGAACTTCGCCTGGGTGGCCTTCTTCGCGTTCATGGGCCTGCTCAACCTGTACGTGGCCCACAGCTACTCCACCGACACCTGGGTGAACTTCAAGCTGTTCGGCGCCTTGGGCCTGCTGATTGCGTTCACGGTCGCGCAGGGCTTCTATCTCTCGCGCCACCTGAAGGATGAACCAGCCGCCGCGGCGGAGTCGTCCAAGCCCGCGGCATGAGCAGCGTGCCGGCACCGTCGATGGACGAAGGCCCGGTGGCGCAGCGGCTGCGGGCTGCACTCGAGCGGTCGCTGGCGCCCACGCATCTGCGCATTCGCGACGATGGGCACCTGCACGTCGGCCATGCCGGCGCCCGGGAGGGCGGCCACTTCCACATCGAGATCGACAGTGCGCGCTTTGCCGGCCTGGCGCGCATCGCACGACATCGCCTCATTTATGATGCCCTCGGCCCGCTCGCCCCGTTGGGCGTCCACGCATTGGCCATCGACGCTCGCGCACCCGGCGATCGCTGAACATTCCGGCACGCCATGGATCCGATGATCGGCCCCGGGGCTGCGCCCTCGGCCTTTGCCGCCTCGCTCTCCTCGCCCGCGCGTCCCCACCCGAAAGGTTGAACCTGATGAAGAAGTCGTCCGCCCTGTCCCTTGCCGCCGCCGTCTCGCTGTTCGCGGCCACGCCCCTGCTCCTGGCTCCCACGCCGGCCCACGCGCAGAACGTGGCGATCGTCAACGGCAAGCCGGTCCCGAAGTCGCGCGTCGACACCCTGCTCGGGCAGGCGACCCGGCAGGGCGAGCCGGTCACGCCAGAGCTCGAGCAGCGTGTACGCGACGAGGTGGTCCTGCGCGAGATCTTCGTGCAGGAGGCGGAGCGTCGCGGCCTGGGCGCGACCGCCGAGTACCGAGCGCAGATGGAACTCGCGCGCCA
This sequence comes from Ideonella sp., assembly GCA_025458335.1. Lineage (GTDB taxonomy): Bacteria > Pseudomonadota > Gammaproteobacteria > Burkholderiales > Burkholderiaceae_C > JAIYCR01. Next base: position 2,539 of record JALOSQ010000136.1, on the reverse strand, counting down.
GACCATCCTGATCCGCGAGCTGTTCGGCGACTACCAGAAGAAGAACCCGGTGACCGATGCCGAGATCCAGGCCGAGTACGACAAGTTCAAGGCGCAGGCGGGCGGTACCGAGTACCGCGCCAGCCACATCCTGGTCGAAAAAGAGGACGAGGCCAAGGCGCTGATCGCCCAGATCAAGGCCGGCGCCAAGTTCGAGGACCTCGCCAAGAAGGCCTCGAAGGACCCGGGCTCCGGTGCGCGCGGCGGTGACCTCGACTTCGCGCCGGCCGGCGCGTACGTGCCCGAGTTCTCGCAGGCGATGGTGAAGCTCCAGAAGGGCCAGATGACCGATGCGCCCGTCCGCACCCAGTTCGGCTGGCACATCATCCGCCTCGACGACCAGCGGCAGGCGCAGTTCCCGCCGCTCGAGGAGGTCAAGGGGCAGATCCAGCAGCGGCTGTCCCAGCAGCGCATGGCGCAGTTCCGCGACGAGATCCGCGGCAAGGCCAAGACGGACTACAAGTTCTCCAACTGACGGGGCGTGTGCCCCGGCTGGCCCTCAATCGACGGCCAGCCGGCCGGCCTCGATGCGCAGCTGACGATCACACCGCGACGCGATCGAACGGTCATGCGTGACCAGCACCAGCGTGGTGCCCGACTCGCGATTGAGGTCGAACATCAGCTGCATGACCTTCTCGCCGGTGGCGAAGTCGAGGCTGCCGGTCGGCTCGTCGGCCAGCAGCACGAGTGGCTTGACCACGAAGGCGCGTGCCAGCGCGACGCGCTGCTGCTCGCCACCGGACAGCACCTTCGGGTAGTGGTTCAGACGCTCTCCGAGGCCCACGCGTTGCAGCATCTCGACGGCGCTGGCCCGGGCGTCGTTCCGCCCCTGGAGTTCGAGCGGCAGCATGACGTTCTCGAGCGCAGTGAGGTTGCCCAGCAACTGGAAGCTCTGGAACACGAATCCCACGCGCTCGGCCCGTGCCGCGGCGCGGGCATCCTCGTCGAGGCTGAACAGGTTCACGCCAGCCAGGCGCACGGTGCCCGACGTCGGCGTGTCCAGGCCCGCCATGATCGACAGCAGCGTGCTCTTGCCGGAACCGGACGCGCCGACGATGGCCGCCGAGTGCCGCGCCGGCAGGGTGAAATCGATGTCGTCCAGAATCGTCAGCGTGCCGGTGGAGTCCTTGACCTGCTTGGTGACGTGTTCGACGGCGATGATCGGTTCTGACATGAAGGCATTCGGCGTGGGTCGGAAGGGCACGGGGTGGTCCCGTCGCCGATGGTTGTCGCACTGTAGCGCTGCCGCCCTGGGGTTCGCCGCCGTGGGGTCGGCCGCCGCCCAGAGCGCCGGCGCCTCGGCCACGGGGTCGGCCGCCGCGGCCGGCGAGCGGCGCATCGTGCTGGTCGTCGGCGACAGCTTGTCGGCCGAGTACGGCATCCGCCGCGGCAGCGGCTGGGTGGCGCTGCTGCAGCAGCGGCTCGACCGCGAGCGCCCCGGCTGGCGCGTGGTCAATGCGAGCGTCAGCGGCGACACGACCTCCGGTGGACGCTCGCGGCTGCCGGCCCTGTTGAGGGAGCACCGACCCGCGGTGGTCGTGATCGAGCTCGGCGGCAACGATGCGCTGCGAGGGCTTCCCATGTCGATGACACGCGCGAACCTTACCGAGATGACCCGCGCAGCCAAGGCGGCCGGCGCGCGCGTGCTCATCGCCGGCATGCAGGTGCCCCCGAACTATGGTCGGCGCTATGCCGAGGAGTTCGCTGCCGTCTTCCCCGAGGTGGCCAAGGCCGAAGGCGTGGCGCTGCTGCCGTTTTTCCTGGCCGGCGTAGCCGACGTGCCCGAGGCCGAGTCCCTGTTCCAGTCCGACCGCATCCACCCGAAGGAAGAGGCGCACCCGATCATCCTGGGCAATGTCTGGCCGGTGTTGAGGCCTCTGTTGCGCTGAGGGCCACAGGCGGCCCGCAGGGAGCCCTTGCGAGGCCGCGGCGATGCGCCTCGACACGGCGGTGGTGGCCGCTCCTGCGTCGGTCCGCGTCGTCAGCGGGCCAGCTCGCGGCGATCGCCCGGCCGCCCCCCGGGTCCCGGCTGCGGGGCGTCGTCGGGTCGGCCCATCCGGGGCGGAGGCGCGACCCGGGCAGGCGGCTCGGCGCGCACGGGTGGCGGCGGCACGGGGCTCATCACCCGCGCGTCGGCGCCCATGACCGGCGGCCGGCCTGGGGTCAGCAGCGGGCTGTCGCCCCCGCGGTCGCGCACACCAGGACCCGGTCCTCCGAACTCGCGCGGCGACGCCCAGGCGGGCGGGCGCCCGACCGGCGGCGGTGTATCGCGGCCAATGCGGGCGGCGGCCCCGCCAACCGCGTCGGCATCGGGGGCCGGCGCGCGAGGTTGGCGTGGCAGCCAAGTGCCCGGTGCGCCGTATCCCGGTACCCCAACCGCCGGTGGCGTGACCGGCTGGCTGCGCGGGCGTTCGAAGCCCGGCGCCGCTGGCGAAGCGGGCGGCCAGCCTCGGTCGGGCCGACCGACATCAGGCCCGGCCGCCCTGCCGTCCGGCCACGA
>JALOSQ010000135.1 GCA_025458335.1 Ideonella sp. | reverse complement strand
TGCATGCTGGCGAACAGCTTCTCGCGCCACAGCCACATGCCGTCCGCTGCCCGCCGACCGAACACCGGCAGCACCGTGTCGCGCGACAGGAAGTAGCTGGTGTCCATGTCCTCCAGCTGGCAGCCGCGGCCGCGCAGCAGCGCCAGGGCCTGGGGTACGTCCGGATCGTTCTTGAAGCCGAAGTGCAGCGTCACGGCCCAGCAGTCGCGCCCGAGCGGCTCCACCTCGACGCGCCGGTCGAAGCCGATCCACGGCACCTCGTGGTGCTGCACGTGCACGAACAGGTTCTGCTCGTGCAGCACCTTGTTGTGCTTGAGGTTGTGCATCAGCGCGTTCGGCGCGAGACCCGGCTCGGCGACGAGGAACACCGCGGTGCCCGGCACGCGCGCCGGCGGGCTCACGAAGATCGCGTCGAGGAAGCTCCTGAGGTCGAGCGCGTCCTCGCGTACCCGGTCGGCCATCAGGCGGCGGCCGTGCTGCCACGTGGTCATCAAGATGAACATCACCGCGCCGATCAGCAGAGGGAACCAGCCGCCGTCCAGCACCTTGACCGCATTGGCGGCCAGGAACAGCGCGTCCACGGCGAAGAACAGGCCCGTCGCCCCCAGGCACAGCGCCAGCGGCAGCTTCCAGGCGTAGCGGATGACGAAGAAGGTCATCGTGGTGGTGATCAGCATGTCCAGCGTCACCGCGATGCCGTAGGCCGACGCGAGGTTGCTGCTCGAGCGGAAGAACAGCACCGCGGCCACGATGCACGCGAACAGGGTCCAGTTGACGAACGGGATGTAGACCTGCCCGGTCTCGCGCACCGAGGTGTGCAGCACCCGCAGCCTCGGCAGGTAGCCGAGCTGGATGGCCTGCTTGGTGACCGAGAAGGCCGCCGAGATCAGCGCCTGGGAGGCGATCACGGTGGCGGCCGTGGCCAGCGCGATCAGCGGGTAGAGCGCCCAGTCCGGCGCCATTTCGTAGAACGGGTTGCCGACCTTCGACGGGTCGGCCAGCAGCATCGCGCCTTGGCCGAAGTAATTGATCACCAAGGCCGGGGCGACCACCGAGAACCACGCGATGCGGATCGGCCGCTTGCCGAAGTGGCCCATGTCGGCGTACAGCGCCTCGGCACCGGTCACGCACAGCACGATGGCCCCCAGCGCGACGAAGGTGATGACCGGCTCCGCGACCGCGAACGCGATCGCGTGCGCGGGGTTCAGGGCCGCGAAGACCGCCGGGTGGGCCGTGACGTGCGGCAGCGCGAGCAGCGCGAGGGTGACGAACCACAGCGCCGTGACCGGCCCGAAGAACCGGCCGATGCCGCCGGTGCCGAAGCGCTGCACCATGAAGAGTCCGGCCAGCACGACCAGCGTCACCGGCACGACCCACCGGTGCAGGCCGGGCGCGGCGACCTCGAGCCCCTCGACGGCCGACAGGACCGAGATGGCGGGCGTGATCACGCCGTCGCCGAAGAAGATGGCCGTGCCGAAGACCCCCAGCAGCAGCAGGCGGCGCCGCAGCACCGGGCGGTCCTTCACCGCGGCGGAGGCCAGCGCCATCATCGCGATCAGCCCGCCCTCGCCGTGGTTGTCGGCGCGCAGGATGAGGACGACGTACTTCAGCGAGACGACGACCATCAACGTCCAGAAGATCATCGACAGCACGCCGAGCACGTGGTCGGGCGTGAGCGGCACGCGGTCGTGCGCGAAGACCTCCTTGAGCGCGTACAGCGGGCTGGTGCCGATGTCGCCGTAGACGACCCCGATCGCGCCGAGGGTCAGCGCGGCGGTGCCGCTGCGCCGGGCCGGTGAACTCATGTCGGCTGGTGAGTCGGCGCGCCGCAAGCGCCCCGCCCGAGGCGCCGCGGGTCCCTGTTCACTCGTAGTTCTCGGCGTCCGGATCGGTCGCCTCGAGCTCGTACGCCGCCGCCAGCATCGCGAGGCGCGCCACCACGCCGTACATGTAGAAGCGGTTCGGCGCGCTGGCGCCGGGGCGTTCGCCCAGGCGTGGCAGGGTGCCGCTCTCGGCAAAGGCCAGCGGCACCGTGCGCGCACCCGGGCCGTGCAGGGGCTCGTCACCGCTGCGACCGGGATGGAGCCGATAGCCGCCGCCGACCACGTAGCGGTCGATCATCATCACCACCGGCTCGGCTGGCGCGTCGTCGATGCGCTCGATGGTCGAGACGCCCTCCTGCACGATGAGGTCGACCGGCGCGCCTGCGCCGGCCAGTCGCGCGACACCGTCCCCGAGGTCCTTGACGTCGCGCACCGCCACGCCGCCGCCGTCGCCATGCCCGTGGTCGAGGCGCACCACCACGAAGGCCTTCTCGGCGATCCCGTACTCCTTGTACTTGCGCCGCACCTTCTGCAGCAGCGCGTCGGACTGCGCCTGCAGCGTCTCCAGGCCGGCACGCGAGCCCGGATCGACGCTCCCGACCGCGGCGACCATGGGATTGAGCAGCCACGGGTCCATGCCCAGCAGCTTGGCGAACTTCTTGGCCACCTCCTCGTAGGCGTGGAAGTGCCGGCTGCGTCGCCGCACCGTCCAGCCGGCGTGCAGCGGGGGCAGCAGGTACTGCTCGTGCAGGCTCTGCAACGACGCCGGGACCCCGCCGGCGAGGTCGTGGTTGAGCAGGATGGTGCAGGGATCGAAATCCTTCACGCCGACCCGGCCGCGCTGCCGGATCAGCGGATCGACGCGCAGCACGGTGCCGTCAGGCAACTGGATCGTGCCCGCTGGCGCCGGGTCGATCGAGCCCAGCCGCACGTTCAGACCGGCCTGCGTGAAGATCTCGATCAACCGCGCGAGGTTGGGGCCGAAGGTCGGTTCGCCGGTGTCGGGGCCCGGCACCAGCAGCAGGTTCTTGGCCTCGGGGCAGATCTTCTCGATGGCCGCCATCGCGGCCTGGACCGCCAGCGGCAGCATGCGATCGGTCAGGGTCGCGAAGCCGGTCGGGAACAGGTCGGTCTCGACCGGTGCCAGCTTGAAGCCGGCGTTGCGCACGTCCACCGCGGTGTAGAAGGGCGGCGTGTGCTCCATCCACTCCAGCCGGAACCAGCGCTCGGTGGCGGGAAGCGACTCGAGGATGCGCTGCTCGAGTTCGTTGATGGGCCCGGTCAGGGCGGTGACGAGGTGAGGGACCATGGCAGGGCAGGCTCGACCCCGGCCGGGAGATACCGGTCGGTCGCGGAATTGTGGGGGATAACCCGCGGTCTACAACCGCTATGGCTTCAGGGGGTCAGCCGGGCTCTGGCAATCCGAACAGGGTCGCGGCGTTGTCCCAGGCCACCCGACGGGCTGCCCGGGGGTCGATGGCTGCGAGATCGGCGAGCCAGCGCCGCGCGGTCTCGATCAGCGACTCGTAGGCCATCCAGCGCTGGTTGACCCAGGTGTCGGAGCCGACCAGGAAGCGGTCCGGGAACGCCGACAGCATCTCCCGCCAGGCGGGTGACAGGCCGCCGGCCTCGCCGATCAGCCCGGGTCGGTACGACAGCTCGCCGATCAGCTTCGGGTAGCGCTGCAAGAGTTCCCGGACGCGCTCGGGCGGGGTGCCGCCGATCCCGGTGTGGGCCCAGATCAGCCGTGCGCCCGGGCCGTGCGCCATCAACCGGTCGACCGCGACGTCGTCGACGTGGGCCAGCACGGCCAGGCCGCGCTCGTCGGCCAGGCGCATCAGCTGACGCGCCACGGGGCCGTTCGCGTTGACGTTGTCGTACAGGTGGAACTCGCCGAGCCCGCGGTACGGCCCGGCGCGCGTGCCGGCGGCCAGTTCGGTGTTCACCAGGTCGACGATCGTCGGGTCGGCGAACCAGCTGTTGTAGTCGGCGCGGTTGCGGTACAGGCGCACGAAAGGCACCACGGTCACGCCCGCGGCCCGGGCGCGCTCGGTCGCGTTGGCCAGTGAGCGGGTGCCCTCGTTGGGCCGGCTGTTGGCGATGATCCCGCGCACGCCGGCGCGCTGCAGGCGGCCGAACACGTCCTCCAGCGAGTGCGGGCCCATCCACGCCTCGTCGTTGTAGTGCAGGTGCGCGTCGAAGATCGGGCCGGGCCAACGGGCGTCGCCGGCCTGCGCCCGCGCAGCCCCTGGCGATCCCGACGCCAGCGTGGCGAACGGCGCGGCGGCCAGACCGGCCACCAGGCGCCGACGGGCGGGGTCGGCGGTCCGGGGCATGCGGGGGCGGGTGGGCGTTGCGGCCATGGCGTCTGCGGAACCGGCGGACGGCGGGGTCACGCGGCCGGCGCGCCGAGCCGACGCGCCAGGAAATCCAGCCGGTCCTGGCCCCAGAAGATCTCGCCGTCGACGACGTAGCTCGGTGCCCCGAACACGCCCGCCTCGACGGCCCATTGGGTGTCGGCGTCGTAGGCGCGGGTGACGTCGTCGCCAGCCGCGTCGTCGAGGCGACGGGCCGGCAGTGCGTGCGCGGCCAGCAGCGCGGTCAGCGTGGCCGCGTCCGCGATGTCGCGCTCCTCGGCCCAGACCGCGCGCAGCACGGCGCCGGTGATCGCGAGGGCGGCGTCGGCTCCGTCGCGCTCACGCACCGCGAGGATCAGCCGCGCGGCCGGATCGGCCGCCACCGGGAAGAACTTCGGGTGCAGGTTCAGCGGCATCCCGAGGTGCTCGCTGAAGCGTCGCAGTTCCACCAGTCGGTAGGCCTGGCGCTGCGGCGCGCGCTTGGGCAGCGGCAGGCCGCCCGAGACCGGGAAGATCCGGCCGAAGTCGACCGGCATCACCCGGACCGACGCGCCCGCCGACCTCGCGAGGGCAACGAAGCGGTCATGCCCCAGGTAGGTCCAGGGCGACTGGGGCGCGAAGCAGTAGGCGATGGTGGCGGTCATGTCGTGGAGGCCGCGCGGCGGGGCGGCATGGCAGCGGGGCCGGTGCGAGTGTGCCGGCGTTCGGGGGTTCGTGTGCGCCGGGCCTCACCGATCAGCCCGCCGCCGGCGTGGCCGCCAGCCCGAGCAACGGCGCCAGGAACCGCCCGGTGTGGCTGGCCGGGTTCACCGCCACCTGCTCCGGCGTTCCCTCGGCCACGATGCGCCCGCCGCCGGCGCCGCCGTCGGGCCCGAGGTCGATGACCCAGTCGGCGGTCTTGATGACGTCCAGGTTGTGCTCGATCACCACGATCGTGTTGCCGGCGTCGCGCAGCTGATGCAGCACCTTGAGCAGCAGCTCGATGTCGGCGAAGTGCAGGCCGGTCGTCGGCTCGTCCAGGATGTAGAGCGTGCGGCCGGTGTCGCGCTTGCTGAGCTCGAGGGCCAGCTTGACGCGCTGCGCCTCGCCGCCCGACAGCGTCGTCGCGCTCTGGCCCAGCGTGATGTAGCCCAGGCCCACGTCGAGCAGGGTCTGCAGCTTGCGGGCGATCGTGGGCACGGCGCTGAAGAAGCCGTGGGCGTCTTCCACCGTCATGTTCAGCACGTCGGTGATGTGCCGGCCCTTGTAGAGGATCTCCAGCGTCTCGCGGTTGTAGCGCGCGCCGCCGCAGGTGTCGCAGGGCACGTAGACGTCGGGCAGGAAGTGCATCTCGACCTTGAGCACCCCGTCGCCCTCGCACGCCTCGCAGCGCCCGCCGGCCACGTTGAAGCTGAAGCGCCCCGGCCCGTAGCCGCGCTCGCGCGCGGCCGGCACCTCGGCAAACAGCTCGCGGATCGGCGTGAACAGGCCCGTGTAGGTCGCCGGGTTGCTGCGCGGCGTTCGCCCGATCGGGCTCTGGTCGACGTTGATCACCTTGTCGAAGGCCTCCAGGCCCTCGATCGTCTCGTGCGGCGCGGGCTCGGCGTGGCTCTGGTACAGCCGGCGCGCGACCGTCGCGTACAGCGTGTCGTTGACCAGCGTGCTCTTGCCCGAGCCCGACACGCCGGTTACACAGGTGAACAGGCCGATCGGGATGTCGACGCTGACGTCCTTGAGGTTGTGACCGCGGGCGTTGACGATGCGCAGCCGCGATGGCGCGAGGCCGCCGTCACCCGTGGCGACGGCGCGCCGCCGGGGCACCGCGATGCGCAGCACCCCGGCGAGGTAGCGGCCGGTGAGCGAATCGGGGTCCGCGGCGACTTCGGCCGGTGTGCCCTGGGCCACCACGCGACCGCCGTGAACGCCCGCGCCCGGCCCCATGTCGATCACGTGGTCGGCGGCGCGGATCGCGTCCTCGTCGTGCTCGACCACCAGCACGCTGTTGCCCAGGTCGCGCAGGCGCCGCAGCGTGCCGATCAGGCGCTCGTTGTCGCGCTGGTGCAGGCCGATCGAGGGCTCGTCGAGCACGTACATCACGCCGGTCAGGCCCGAGCCGATCTGGCTGGCCAGGCGGATGCGCTGCGCCTCGCCGCCCGACAGCGTGTCGGCGCTGCGGTCGAGGCTGAGGTAGTCGAGCCAGCCGCGCGCGGATCTCGCGCACCACCTTGTCAGCGATCTCGGCCTTGGCGCCGTCGAAGCGCAGCGTGCTGAAGTAGTCGAGCGCGGCGCGCAGCGTCTGGTGCTCGACTCGGTAGATCGGCACCCGCGCAGCCGCGTCGCCGGGGGCGCGCGACGCATCGACGAGGAACACGTGCCGCGCCTCCCGTCGCAGCCGGGTGCCGCCGCAGTCTGGGCAGGGCTTGGCGCTCTGGTAGCGCGCGAGCTCCTCGCGCACGTGCACCGAGTCGGTCTCGCGGTAGCGCCGCTGGAAGTTCGGGATGATCCCCTCGAAGGCGTGCCAGCGCTTGACGCTGCGCTTCTTCCCGCTGGCCGTCTCGGCCTCGTAGACGAAGGGCAGCTCCTCGGTGCCCGAGCCGTGCAGGATCACCTGCTGCGCCTCGGCGGGCAGCTCCTCGAAGGGCCGGTCGAGGTCGAACCCGTAGTGCCGCGCCACCGACTCGAGCAGCGAGAAGGTGTAGGCGTTGCGCCGGTCCCAGCCCTTGACTGCGCCGCTGCCGAGGCTGAGCGACGGGAACGCGACCACCCGCTGCGGATCGAACACCGTCACCTGCCCGAGCCCGTCGCAGGTCGGGCAGGCGCCCACCGGCGAGTTGAACGAGAACAGGCGCGGCTCGAGCTCGCTGATCGACCAGCCGCACACCGGGCAGCCGTAGCGGCTCGAGAAGACCTGCTCGCGCGGCGGCGCGGTGGGCGCGCCGCTGTCGACTGGCGGCATCTCGAGTGCCATCGCGCGCCCGTCGGCGAGGCGCAGCGCGGCCTCGAAGCTCTCGGCCAGGCGCTGCCTGAGCGCCGCGTCGGCCGCTGCGCTGGCCGGCACCTTGAGCCGGTCGACCACCACGTCGAGGTCGTGCTTCTCGGCTTTCTTCAGCTTGGGCAGGTCGGCCGACTCGCACAGCTGGCCGTCCACGCGGAAGCGCACGAAGCCCTGCGCCTGCCAGTCGGCGAACAGCTCGGCGAACTCGCCCTTGCGGTCGCGCACCGCCGGCGCCAGGATCATCAGCCGCGTGCCCTCGGGCCAGCCGAGCACCGCATCGACCATCTGGCTCACGCTCTGCGCGGCCAGCGGCAGGTCGTGGTCGGGGCAATGCGGCGTGCCCGCGCGGGCGTAGAGAAGGCGCAGGTAGTCGTGGATCTCGGTGACGGTGCCGACGGTCGAGCGCGGGTTGTGCGAGGTCGCCTTCTGCTCGATCGAGATCGCGGGCGAGAGCCCCTCGATCACGTCGACGTCGGGCTTGTCCATCAGCTGCAGGAACTGCCGCGCGTAGGCCGACAGGCTTTCCACGTAGCGCCGCTGCCCCTCGGCGTACAGCGTGTCGAAGGCCAGGCTCGACTTGCCCGAACCCGACAGGCCGGTGATCACCACCAGCGCGTGCTTGGGGATGTCGAGGTCGATGTTCTTGAGGTTGTGCGTGCGCGCGCCCCGCACCCGCAGCAGTCGCGACTCGCCCGCCGCCGGCGGCAGCTCCGCCCCCCCGGATCCGGGTGGGGCCGGCGCGTCCGGGGCCGTGTCGGCCGCGCGGTCGGATCGTGCGTTACGGGGAAGACGGCTGCTCGGCATGGGCCGCTCCGGGCCAAATCGCCCATGATAGGTGGCGACCCGGTGCCGACCTCCCTGCGCAGGCGGTGTTTCCTCCTCGATGAAGCCATGACCATCCGCCTCGCCAAGATCGCCGCCGCCGCCGTGGCGGCCCTGCTGCTCGCCGGATGCGGAGGCGGCATCTCCCTGGGCTACACGTGGGTCGACGACCCCGACTACATCGACGCGCCCCCGGTCGTGCAGATGTCGCCGCTGCCGCCGGTCGTGCAGGTCGGCGGCACGCTGCGGCTTGGCGCGGCCGCTGCCGACGAGGACGGCATCGACGAGGTGGCCTTCTACCGGATCGACGGGCCTTTCGCGACCTTCCTCGGCGCCGATCAGGTGCCGCCGTACCAGGTCGACACGGTGATCCCGGGCGACCGCTTCACGGTGAGCTACTTCGCGCGGGCGTTCGATCGCGCCGGCCGCCGAACCGACAGCGCGGTGGTCAGCGCCGACGTGGTTCCCTGAAGCGCTGCGGCGCGGCGGTCCCCGGTGGCTCAGCCGCGCAGCACGCGCAGCAGCTCCACGCCGTAGGCCTCGAGCTTCTTGACGCCCACCCCCGGCATGCGGGCGAGGTCCTCGAGGCTCGCCGGCCGCTCGCGGGCCATTGCCGCGAGGCTTGCGTCGTGGAACACGACGTAGGCCGGCAGGTTGTGGGCCCGCGCCACCTCGCCGCGCCAGGCCTTCAGCGCCAGGAATCGCTCGGCCGCAGCCTCGTCGAGATCCGCTGGGGCCCCACGGTCGCGAGAGCTGCCGGTCGCCCGGCGCGCCCCGGTGGAGCGCGCGTCGGGCGCTACCCGCATGGTCACGGGCACCTCGCCGCGCAGCACGCCGCGCGCCGAGTCCGTCAACGCCAGGGTCCCGTGTTCGCCCTCGGCGCTGAGGTGGCCCGCGGCCAGCAGCTGGCGCAGCACGCCGCGCCACTGCGTCTCGCTCAGGCTCGCGCCGATACCGAAGGTCGACAGCCGTTCGTGTCCGTGCTGCTTGACCTTGTCGGTGGCCTTGCCGCGCAGCACGTCGATCAGGTGCCCGGCGCCGAACCGGCCCGGCGACCCCCAACGGCCGTCGGCCGCGGCCGCCTGCTGGAACCGATAGACGCAGGACAGGGCCTTGCGCGCGGCCTCGGTCGCGTCCCAGGTCGCGGGAGGCTGCCGGCAGTTGTCGCACAGCTGCTGCCAGCGCCGGTCGCACGGCGCGCTCGCCTCGCCGAAATAGGCGAGCAGCCGCACCCGGCGGCAGTCGTGTGCCTCGGCGAGCGCGAGCAGCGCGTCGAGCTTGCCGCGCTGCGCTCGCTTGAAGTGCTCGTCGGCCTCGCCCTCGTCGATGCGGCGCCGTTGCGCCACCACGTCGGCCAGGCCGTAGACCATCCAGGCGTCGGACGGATCGCCGTCGCGCCCCGCCCGGCCCGTCTCCTGGTAGTAGGCCTCGATGTTCTTGGGCAGGTCCAGGTGGGCGACGAAGCGCACGTCGGGCTTGTCGATGCCCATGCCGAACGCGATGGTGGCGACCATCACGAGGCCCTCCTCACGAAGGAAGCGGTCCTGGTGCGCGCGCCGCGTCTCGGCATCGAGGCCGGCGTGGTAGGGCAGCGCCGGGATGCCCTGCGACACCAGCCACTCGGCGGTCTCGTCGACCTTGCGGCGGCTCGCGCAGTAGACGATGCCGGCCTCCACCCCGTCCGGCCCGGCGTGCTCGTCGCGCAGGAAACGCAGCAGCTGCGAGCGCGCGTCGTCGCGCTCGACGATGGTGTAGCGGATGTTCGGCCGGTCGAAGCTGGCAACGAACACGCGCGCGGCCTCGAGCTGCAGGCGCTCGACGATCTCGGCGCGGGTGAGTTCGTCGGCCGTGGCGGTCAGGGCGATGCGCGGCACGCCGGGCCAGCGCTCGTGCAGCACCGACAGGCCGAGGTAGTCCTCGCGGAAGTCGTGTCCCCACTGGCTGACGCAGTGCGCCTCGTCGATCGCGAACAGGCTGAGCAGCCCGCGCTCGTGCAGCGACTCCAGCTGCGCGAGGAAGCGCGGCGTGGTGATCCGCTCCGGGGCCGCGTAGAGCACCACCAGCCGCCCGCCCATCATCTCGCGCTCGATGCGCTGGGCCTCGTCGGCCTCCAGGCTCGAGTTGAGGAACGCGGCCTTGACGCCGAGCTCCTCGAGCGCGCCCACCTGGTCGTGCATCAACGCGATCAGCGGGCTGACGACGACCGCCACGCCGTGACCACGGCGATGCCGCACGATGGCCGGCACCTGGTAGCACAGGCTCTTGCCGCCCCCGGTGGGCATCAGCACGAGCGCGTCGCCGCCGCCGCAGACGTGATCGACGATCGCGGCCTGCTCGCCGCGGAACTCGGCATAGCCGAAGACCTCGCGCAGCACCCCCGCCGGGTCGACGCGGCCGGCTTCGGGCGGTGCGGCGTCGGCGGTCAATTCGGTCGTCACGGGGCGCATGGTACGCACGCGGCCCGGGGTCATGCCCCTCGGCAGGGGGACGCCCGCATCGGGGACCGAGGCACCGCCCCGAACGGGGGCGATGACAGCGGCGCTGCGTGGCATGATGCCCGCGTCTTCAAGCAGCCTGGCGTTGTGGCCCCGGCCTTCCGCGCCGGACGCCGGGCCGCCGGTCGACTTCCCTTCCCCAGCCCCTCCCCGCAAGGAGCGCCGCCATGGCCTCGGTCAACAAAGTCATCCTCATCGGCAACCTCGGCAAGGACCCCGAGGTGCGCTACACCCCCAATGGCAACGCCGTGTGCAACCTGCGCCTGGCCACGACCCGCAACTGGAAGGACAAGGCCACCGGCGACAAGGTCGAGGAGACCGAATGGCACTCGGTGGTCCTGTACGACCGCCAGGCCGAGGTCGCCGGCGAGTACCTGCGCAAGGGCCGGCCGGTCTACATCGAGGGCCGCCTGAAGACCCGCAAGTGGCAGGACAAGGACGGCAACGACCGCTACACCACCGAGATCGTGGCCGACTCGATGCAGCTGCTCGGCGGCCGCGAGGGGATGGGCGCGCCGGACGATGGAGGCGACCGGGGCGAACGCGCCGAGCCGGGCCGGGCGGCGAGCCGGGGGGCGGATGTCCGCCCGGGTCAGCCCGTGCGGTCGTGCATCCAGCGCGCCGCCTCGGCGGCCTCGCCGCCGCGGGCGCTGAAGTCCGCGGCCACGCCGGCGCGGTCCTCGGCACTGCGGTTCTGGCTCAGCTTCCACTTGCCGGTCCACGCCGTGACCCGCAGCTCGAGCCCGACGATCGCCTTGAGCATCGTCTCCAGGTAATCGGCCGGCGCATCGCCCACCGCCCAGGGGCGGTCGCGACCGGCCTCGTGTTGCGCGGTCAGGTCGCCAACCAGCGCGTGCTTCCACTCGCGGTCGTCGTGCACCACCAGGTGGCCGCGGGCCTGCGCGACGATGTAGTTCCAGGTCGGCACGACCTTGCCGTGCGCCAGCTTGCTGGGATAGGCCGAGGGGCTGACGTAGGCCTGCGGCCCCTGGAAGACCACCAGCGCCTCGCTGCCCGGCAGCGTGTCGCGCCAGACCGGGTTGGCGCGCGCCACGTGGGCGACGAGGGTGCCCGCGTGCGGTTCGAGCGGCGCGTCCGCGTCTTCCACGTCGGGGCTCCGCGCGTCGGGCGACGTCCGCCAGCGCCACGGGATCGGGTTGGCGACTGGGTGGGGTGAGCCGCCGGCGAAGCCGTCCGACGCCGTCGCCGGCGGCTTCGCCGCCGACAGGGTGACCAGCAGGCCGAGCGGATGCTCGCGCACCAGGCGCAACAGCACCGTGGCCCGGCGTTCTTCGAAGTGGACGGGCAGGTACATCCGTGAAGCTTACGTCCGGAAACCGCTGCTCACGGCGCCGTGGCGGCCCAGCCGGTAGCCTGCGGCCGTGATGCCGAACCGTCGACCCGCCGCCTGCCCCGAGCCCGCCGAAGCTGTCCGTGGGCCTCGGCTGACCCGGCTCGCCGTGCTTGCGGCCGGCACGCTTCTGGCCGCCTGCGGTGGTGGCGCCGACGGCCCGCCGTCCGGCACGGCCGCTGCCGCACCGCCCCCGGCAACAGGCCCGGTGCCAGCGCCGTCGCTCGCGCCGGGTCCCTCGGCAGGCGCGACGCCACCCACTGCATCGGCACCTGCACCTGCACCTGCACCTGCACCTGCACCTGCACCTGCGCCTGCGCCTGCACCATCACCAGGACCGGCTCCAGCCCCTGCGCCGGCTCCTGCGCCGGTCGCCCCCCTGGCGGCCCCCTCGGCCACGTGCAGCCTGCCGAACTTCGCC
>JALOSQ010000134.1 GCA_025458335.1 Ideonella sp. | reverse complement strand
AGCGCCAGCGCGACGACACGCACCATCATGCGCTCGTCCGTCTCGCTCGGATGCCGGGCGATGGTCAGCGCATGGTCGGTGTAGACGCCGTGGTCGATGTCGGCGAGCTGCAGCTCGACCTTGAAGATCGTGGACTTGAGGGCCACGGAAGTGCAAACGGCGGCAAGCCCGCGAAGGCCTGCCGCCGAAAGCCGACGCCGTCAGCGACGCGGTGCGCCAGGGCGCTGTCGCGGCGGGCCGCTGCCCGGACCCCGATCCAGGTGCCGGAAGGTGATCCGGCCCTTGGTCAGGTCGTAGGGAGACAGCTCGAGCGACACGTTGTCGCCGGCGAGGATGCGGATGTGGTTCTTGCGCATCTTGCCGCCGGTATAGGCCACCAGCTGGTGACCGTTCTCCAGCGTCACGCGATAGCGCGAGTCGGGCAGGATCTCGTCGACCGTGCCCCTCATCTCGATCAGTTCTTCCTTCGGCATCGGGTCCTACAGGCGAGAGGGTGGATCAAAGCGGGCGGATGCGGGTCGCGGCCGGGCCCTTGTCGCCCTGCTTGACCTCGAACTCCACGCGCTGATTTTCGGCCAAGGTCTTGAAACCGTTGCCCAGGATCTCGCGGAAGTGGGCGAACAGGTCCTTGCCGCCGTCATCAGGCGTGATGAAACCGAAGCCCTTGCCTTCGTTGAACCACTTGACGGTACCGGTCTGGGTGCTCATGGATGATCTCCTGTGTGTGAGCCAATGAAATGAAAACGCGGAAACCGGCCGGGCGCATGCCGCGGCCGTGCACAACACCAACAAGAGATCAGCGGCGAGGGAATCGAACCGGAGGCGCGC
Organism: Ideonella sp.; assembly: GCA_025458335.1. Lineage (GTDB taxonomy): Bacteria > Pseudomonadota > Gammaproteobacteria > Burkholderiales > Burkholderiaceae_C > JAIYCR01. Next base: position 5,677 of record JALOSQ010000134.1, on the reverse strand, counting down.
CGCGGGGGGGAGGTGCGGGGCCTCGGCAGACCTTCGTGACGACGGTCCGTTGAAAGGCAGGCGCTGGGATTGTAGCCGAAGTCCCTGCCCGGTGTCAGGGTTTCGTCGCGGGGCCTGACCTGCCGCGGCCCGTGCCGTCCGTCGCCGCTCCCGCGGGTGGCCGTTGCACTTGACCAGCGCGCTTGTGGCGGGCCGGATAGGCAGGTACAAGGTGTCCATGCGCTGCCTCACCCTCGGACGTCGGGTCCGCCAACGCGTTTCGTCCGCCGCTGCGTCATGGGCCCTGGGCGCTATGGCGGGACTCATGGCCGGCGCCGTGGTCGCCGCCGACGATCCGACGCGCGGGCGCCTTCTGTACGAGACGCACTGCATCGCCTGCCACAACTCGCAGATGCACTGGCGCGACCAGCGGCTGGCGCGTGACTGGGCCGGCCTGGAGCAACAGGTGCGCCACTGGCAGGGCCGCGCCAACCTGAACTGGACCGACGACGACGTGCTCGAGGTGGTGCGCCACCTCAACGACCGCATCTACCGCTACCGGGCGCCGCTGCCGCCGCGATCGGCCGCGCCGGACGCGGCGACGGGGGTGCAGCTGGCCGCCGCGTCGACGCGCCGCTAGCGGACGCTTTCCGACTCGTCGCTCGTCGACCCGCCGGCGTTTGATCGCCGCACCTCCACGCGTGGGTCCTGCAGCCAGTCGGCACCGGGCCGGTCGGCGGGCCACGCCGCCGCGTCGAGGCCCGGCGCGTCGGCCAGGCCCACCCAGGCATTGCGGCCGGCCGCCTTGGCCGCGTACAGCGCCGCATCGGCGAGGTCGACCGCCTGTGACCAGTCGAGTCCGCGCGGATGCCGGCGCGCCAGCGGGAAGGCGCAGAAGCCGACCGACGCGGTCATGGGCACCGGGGCCTGGCCGGGGATCGGCACCGGCTCGGCCGCCACCGCAGCGCGCACGCGCTCGGCCAGCGCCGCCGCATGCTCGCGAGAGGTGCCGCGCGCGACGGCCAGGAACTCCTCGCCGCCCCAGCGCACCAGCCGGTCGGACTCGCGGAACACGCCGGCCAGCCGCTCGCCCGCGGCCCGCAGCACGCTGTCGCCCACCGCGTGTCCGCGGGCGTCGTTGATCTGCTTGAAGCCGTCGAGATCCACCACGACGAACAGCAGGTCGGCGTCCGCGATCGGGGGGGCATCGCCGATCGTGCCGTCGCGCGCGGACCCGGCCGCGTCGTCCACGCTTCCCGTGCCGAGCGCGTCCTCGTAGCGCCGCACGGCCAGCGCGGCGTCCTCGGCAATCTGCAGCGTCAGGAACCGCCGGTTGCGCAGGCCCGTCAGCGGGTCGGTCAGGCTCGCCTCCTTGAGCGCCTCGGACTCCCGGCGCAGCGCCTCGGTGAGGCGCTCGAGCTCGACGGTGCGCTGGCGCACGCTCGCCTCGAGCTCGCGCTGGCGTCGCCGCAGCTGCGCGGTGCGTGAACGCACGAGGCCCGCCGTCGCCAGGGCCGCCAGCCCGACCGCGGCGCCCGCGGCCCACGGCGTCTGCCACCACGCCGGCTGCACGATGACCGGGATGTCGAGCTCGTGCGGGCTCCAGACCCCGCTGCGGTTCGTGGCGCGCACGCGCAGGCGGTAGGCGCCCGGGCTGAGCCTGCCATATGACACGGTACGGTCGTCGGCCGACACCGGCAGCCAGTCCCGGTCGAGGCCCTCGAGCCGCACCGCATAGCGCAATTGCGCCGGGTCGCTGTAGTCGAGCGCCGCGAAGGTCACGGCCCAGCGCCGCTGCTCGGGCGTGAGCCCGATGCCCGGCAGCGCCGGGGGCGCGGGCATGCGCCGGCCGTCGACGCGCAGCTCGCTCACCACGACCCGCGGCGCGTCGTCGGAGGGGGCCCAGCGTTCGGCGTCGGCCACCAGCAGGCCCTTGCTGCCGGCGAACAGCAGTCGACCGTCGGCCAGTCGCCCGTAGGCGTGGAACCAGCCGGTGCCGATGTCGCGCCCGTCCGCCACGGTGAGCTCGTCGACGCGATCGGCCGACGGGTCGTAGACGTACTGCTGAGTCCAGATGCGGCCCAGCGCGTCCTGCAGCAGGTTCGCGCCGAACGGCCGGCCCGCCAGGCCCAGGCGCAGGCTCACGCGGTCGAAGCGCGCCTCGCGCCCGTCCCAGTCGACCATGCGGTGCAGGCCGGTCACGGCGGTGTCGACCCACAGCTGGCCGCTGCGGTCGACCAGCACGCCGATCACGACCGGGTTGCCCAGGCCCTTGGGCGTACCGGTGGGCGAGGGCACCGGTTGCAGCACGTCGCGCCCGGGCTCGACCTGGTGCAGCCCGGTCGCGGTGCCGACCCACAGTCGCCCGTCGGCCGTCTCGGCGATCGCAAACGCGTCGGTGGCCAGCGGCGCGCCGCTGGCCAGCCGCACGCGCTCGACCATCGAGGCGCCGGGCCGCAGGCGGTACAGGCCATCCTCCGCGCACACCCACACCGAGCCATCGCGCGACGCGAACAGCCGGTGCGCCGGCCCCGCGTGCGCCACGCTGCGCCGCAGGCGGCGGTCTCGATCGAACTGGCGCAGCTCGTGGCCGGTGTTGACCCACACCGTGCCGTCTGCCGCTTGCACCACCGCGTCGGCGCGGAGGTTGCCGGAGTCGCCGGGCACTCGTGCCGGCGCGGCATTGGCGCCGAGCGGCGGCAGCGGCACCAGCGCCCTCACGCGCAGTTGCGGATCCATCACCACCAGCCCGCCGGCCGCGGAGGCCAGCCAGACCTCGCCAGTGTCGAGCACCGCGACGCTGCGAGCGCTTGGCTCGCGCCAGCCCGGCATCACGACGCCGCGGTCGCCATCGGTGGATCCTGCACCCGCCCCGGCCGCGGTGCGCCCGGCCGGCGCGTCGTCCAGGTCGGCCCCGCGCACCCGCAGCGCCGTTGCCGCCGGGTCATGCCGCTGCAGCCCGAGCCCCAAGCCGGCCACCCACACGGCGCCGCCCTCGTCGACGAGCAGCGCCGTGATCTCGTCGGCCGCCAGTCCTGCCGCGTTGCGCGGGTCGTGCCGCAGCGTGCGCCACGGCGCGCCGCTGGCGGCCTCGTGCAGGTCAAGACCGGTGCTGCGGCCGACCCACATGACGCCGCCCGGCAACTCCGCAAAACCCGTGACTGCGCCCGGCGAGCGGGCACCGCCGGGCGGCTCGGCCAGCCAGCGGCCGGTGCGGGTCTGCGGGTCGACCAGCGCCACGGCGCCCCGCGCCGTGCCGACCCACAGGCGGCCCTGCGCGTCCTCGTGGATCGCCTGCACGGCCTGGCCGCCGAGGTCGTCCACCGGCCCGGCGCTGCGGCGGTCCGAGAACACCGGCTCGAAGCGCCCGGTCACCGCGTCGCGGCGCGCCAGCCCGGCCCAGCTGCCCACCCAGAGTTGCCCCTGCCGGTCGACGTGCAGCGCGAGCACGCGGTCGTCGGGCAGGGCACCTGGCTGCGGTGCGTGCCGCCAGGTGTCCAGGCGACCAGTGGACGGGTCGTGGCGTTGCAACCCGCCGCCAAGGCTGCCGATCCAGATCGCGCCATCGCGGTCCTCGGCCAGGGCTCGGATCGTGCTGTGGGTGGCCGGCGGCAACGCCGACGGCTCGGCCGGATGCACGTCGGTCACGCGGTCGGTGCGCGGGTCGTACACCGCCAGCCCGTCGGTCTCGGTGCCGATCCACAGTCGGCCGTCGCGGCCTGCGCGCAGGGCGCGGATCCAGCCCAGGTTGCGGCGCGTCGGGTCGGCCACGTCGCGTTCGACCATGCGCAGGCGATATCCGTCGAAGCGCGCCAGTCCGTCGCCGGTGGCCAGCCACAGGAACCCGTCGCGGTCCTGCGCCAGGGTCGCGACAACGCCGCGCGGGATCAGCCCGCGCGCCACCGACTCGAAGCGCGGCACGGCCAGCGGATCGCCGGCCGCCGCGGCGGGCGCTGGCGCCACGGGCGCGGCGGCCGCCGCTCGCGGCGCGGCGAGGCTGCCGCCGACGGCCGCGAACAGGATCCAGGGCGCCGCCGATGCGGCCACTCCCCGTGCGAGCGACCGCAAGTGCGACCGTAAGTGCACCAGTAAGTTCGCCAGTAGGTGCGCCAGTAGGTGCGCCCGTACGACCGCCCGTACGAGCGCCTGGGCCACCGCTGCCGCCGATGCCAGCGCCCGGCCGCCCGGCGTGGGCGCCGCGACGGTGACGCGCGGCCGGGCCACCTCCATCGTCACCCCCGCCGCAGCCCGAGCGCCATCACCGCGCCCACGACCAGCACGGCTCCGGCCACCTGCATCGGCGCGATGGCCTGGCCGAGCAAGGCCCAGGCCATCACCAGCGCGGCCACCGGCTCGACGTTCATGATCGGCGAGCCGCCCACCACGCCCAGCCTCGGCAGCACCGTGAACATGATCGTGAAGGCCGTGCCGTAGAGCACCGTCAGCGCCACGAGTCCCGCCCACCCGGCCAGGCCGCTCGGCCAGTGCGGCCCGCCCTGGGCCAGCACCGCGACCGCGGCCAGGCCGCCGACGAGCGTCATCGTGATCGCGGTGCGCACCCGACCGTCGAGGTCCGCGGCCTCGTGCTGCGTGAGCACCAGCGCCAGGCCGAACACGACCGCCGCCGTCACCGCAAAGGCCACGCCCGCGCCGATGCGCCCCCACTGCGCCTGCGCGCCCAGGCCCGACGCGGCGCCCAAGACGTCGAGCGCCAGCGCCAGCCCGAGCAGGATCACCGGCATGGCGAGCATCGTGGCGCGCGAGGGCACGCGCCGGTGCAGCACCCAGGCCCACAGCGCCGTGCACAGCGGGAACAGGTTGAAGGCCAGCAGCGCGAGCGCCACTGGCAGCCGCGCCACCGCGGAGTACAGGCACACGCTCTGGACCGCCACGAGCAGGCCGATCACCGGCATCACGCGGCGATGCCGCGGCGTGAGCGTGCGGGGCACGTGCTGCAGCCACACCAGCATCGCCACGAAGACCGCCGTGACGCCGCTGCGCACCGCCACGGCCGTGACCACGTCGAGCCCATGATCGAAGGCCACCCGCGCCGCCACGTGGTTGCCGCCGAACAGGCAGGCCACCGCCAGCAGGGTCACGAAGGCCTTGGGCGGTGGGGTCGAGGTCAAGGGCGGCACATGGCGGAAGCGAATTCTGATTCTGCGCGAGCGGCGAACGGGGTTCGACGGGCGTGCCTGCCATGCCGGGGTGGCCTGCTGCCGGGCGCTGTCGTGAAGCCTGACGAGACCGAATGGTCATGTGGTGACCAATCGGTTCACGAAAGGACTTTTCGGTTTCAATCCGCTGGTCGACCGCGAATGCCGTGTTTCCACGGTGACCGGTCGACACCCCTTCACCCACAGGAGTTCCCGATGAAGAAGTTGATCCTCGCCGCCGCGCTGGCGGCCTCCGCGATGGCCGTGCAAGCCAAGGACATCGTCGATACCGCGGTCGCCGCCGGCAACTTCAAGACGCTGGCCACCGCGCTGCAGGCCGCCGGCCTGATCGAGACCCTCAAGGGCCCGGGCCCCTTCACCGTGTTCGCGCCGAACGACGAGGCGTTCGCCAAGGTGCCCAAGGCCGACCTCGACGCCCTGCTCAAGGACAAGGCGCGCCTGACCGCCGTGCTGACGTACCACGTGGTGCCGGGCAAGGTGATGGCCAAGGACGTCAAGGCCGGTGAGGTCAAGACCGTGCA
>JALOSQ010000133.1 GCA_025458335.1 Ideonella sp. | reverse complement strand
GGTTCGTGCCAGGTCATCGCCACGATCACCACGGCGGTCAGCGCGATCAGCAGCTCGTGGTGCGCGATCGCGTCGACGGCCTGCATGAAGCGCGACCAGCCGCGGGCCGCGGGGCTGAGCGCACGCTTGCTTGGCCCGGTGATCCAGCCCGTCAGGAAGGCCAGCTCGATCCACCCCCACACCAGCAGCGCGCACAGGAACGCGGCGTAGGCGCCCCCGACCGTGGCGTGCTGCGACGTGCGCGACAGGCACACCAGTGCGGCCAGCGCGACCACGGTGCCCGCAGTCAGGCTCAGGCCGAAGGTGCGCCGGGGCAGCCCGTCGAGCATCAGCACCACGCCCGTGCTGAACCACCACACGAACACGGCCACGCCGAGCGGCCACAACATCTCCAGCATCGGCATGGCGTTCACCGGGTCACCAGGCGGGCGCGAGGCGCGTGGTGGCAGGCAGCTCGTGGGTCTTGACCGGCAGCAGGTACAGCCGTCCGAACGTGGCTGCGGCGGCGACGCTGTACACGCCGCGCTTGACCAGCCCGACGAGCCCGCCTTGCGCCTTGGCGGCGTCGATCTTCTGGCTCAGGTGGAACAGGCGGTCCATGCCGGCGCGGAACCGCGGGTCGTCGATGTCGAGCGTCAGCGGGAAGACCTGCTTGCTGATCTCGCTGGTGATGCGGAACACCTCGTAGTCGTACTCGGTGGGCGCGAGGCCCATCGCCGCCTTGAGCTGCGGTCGGGTGTGGTCGCGCACGTACATCGTCGCGTACACCGCCAGCAGGAAGAACCGGATCCACAGCTTGTTGCCGCCGCGCAGCAGGTGCGGGTTGGCGCGCATGATCAGCGCGAACGACTCGCCGTGGCGGAATTCGTCGTTGCACCAGCGCTCGAACCAGCGAAAGATCGGGTGGAAGCGCAGTTCGGGGTGGCGCTCGAGCTGGCGATAGATCGAGATGTAGCGCGCGTAGCCGATCTTCTCGGACAGGTACACCGAGTAGAAGATGTACTTCGGCTTGAAGTACGTGTAGTGCTTGCTGCGCTTGAGCCCGCCCAGGTCCACCCCGAGGCCGTAGTCCTTGAGCGCCGCGTTGATGAAGCCGGCGTGCCGCGACTCGTCGCGTGCCATGTACTCCATCAGCTGCTTGATGTCCGGGTTGTCGACGGCCTTCTTGATCTCGTTGTAGAGCACGCAGCCCGAGAACTCGCTGGTCACCGAGCTGATCAGGAAGTCGATGAACTCCTGGTGCAGCTCGGGCGGCAGCGGCCTGATCTCGCCGGCGAAGGCCTCGTCGCGCTGGAAGTGGTCGTGGTTGTTGTCGCCCTCGTACTCGGCCATCATCGCGTCCCACTCGGCCCGCACCGGCGAGACGTCGATGCGGTTCATCGCGTCGTAGTCGGTGGTGTAGAAGCGCGGGCTGAGCAGGTTGCTCACCTCGGCCTTGCGGGTCGCGTCGTCCGAGGTGTTCTTCGGGCGCAGGGCGGCGGCCTGGGCGGCGGCGTCGGGGGTCGTCGTCGTGGTCATGCTCACTCCTTGAGCAGCCGTGCGAACACGGCGGCGTTGTCGGGTCCGAAGGATTCGAGGTCCAGCCGCTGGCCGGTCGAGGGATCGAGCAGGGTCAGCCGCCCGTCGGCACGGGCGATGATCTCGAAAGGCTCCTTGGGCGTGCCGCCGGCGCGGATGCGCTCGCGGGCCAGGGCGCGCAGGGCGCCGCGCAGGAAGCCGAGCTCGCCGCGCAGCTCCTCGACCTGGCGGCCGCTGACGTGATCGATCACCGCGATGGCGCCGTACTCGCCGTCCTCGAAGCGCAGCAGGCGGGTGTGCACGGCCGCCGCGTCGGGCTCGCGGATCTCGGTGCCCGACCAGCGCACGATGCCCACGCCCACCAGCGAGGCGATCAGCACCGTGCCGATCAGGATCAGCGGCATGCGGGGAAAGAGGTCCTTGCCCGAAGGCGCGGGGCGGGGCGGCTGAAGGCCGGGATCCAGTGCGTTCATCGCGAACTCCTGATGAAGGCGGTGGGAAATCGAAGGGGGAGCCGGCGCGAGGTTGGGGGCACCGGCTTTCGGATCGGTTCTCGATTCAATGTGCGCCCGCCAGGCCGTCGGCCGACGTACCCGGGGACGGGTTCGTGGCAGGTGCCGACACCGGGCTCGCCGGCCCAGCAGCCGCCGTCACGGAGACGCCCGTCGCGGCCGACCACGCCGTGCCGAGCAGCCTCGCCACTTCGCCCGCGTTCTCGAGGTTGCGCAGCATCGGCTGCGGCTGCCGGACCTGCCAGGGCCGTGCGTGCGGCCACAGCTGCAGGTACGGGATGCGGGTGCCGTTGGCCAGCGACAGCGCGATGTCGCCGGTGCCCGACGCCGCCCGCCCGCTGTCGAGCCGCAGGTCGGCGCGTGTGATCTGGCGGTACGGCAGGTTGAAGGTCATCGTCAGCACGATGCCGATGCGCATCACCACCCGCTTGTCGGTCAGCGTGTACACCGCCGTGCGGGCGGTGAGCCAGGCCAGACCGACGATCGTGCCGAGCGCGGCCGCGGACAAGGCCCCGGTCCAGCCCACCGACTGCAGGATCTCGAGCGCGTTGGCACCCGATCGCCACTCGGTGAACACCTTCCACGCGATCAGCGCGACGAAGTAGACCGCGAGCTTGCGCACGTGGAAGACCCGCCGCGCCATCGTCGGCCAGTGCGGCGATCCCTGCCACAGCACGGTCTCGCCGGGAGGCAGCTTCTCGGGCAGGCCATGCTGGGGCTCGTACTCGTGCTCGTGCCCGTTGCCCTCGACCTTGGTGAGCTTCACCGGTACCACTTTCATCCGAACACCTCGAATCGCTGGGTTGGGGACGGCCGGGTCCGGTCGTCAGACGAGCGGCTCGGCGCGCTGCGGGGTGGCGTACAGCGTGCCGGCGCCGTAGTAGGCGGAGATCTTTTCCTCCTCGAGCAGCGTGATCTGCTCGGGGTGGCGCGTGGCGGGCACGCCGGCGAACTGCGAGCCGAGGATCGCGCTCACGTAGACGCCGTCGCGCTTGACCCGCACGAACGGCATCGGCAGCAGCACGCGACGCGGCCCGGACTCGGTGGCGACCTCGACCTCGAGGTAGCGGATCAGCGACTCCATCTGGTCGGTCCACACGTCGACGATCGTGCCGCCCACCTCGCCGTCGGCGCCGATGGCCGGCAGCCCGCGCGGATCGGTGTCGTTCGGCGAGACGTCGTAGTCCTCCACCAGGCGAAGCGGCACGATCTTGGGCGAGCCGTCGCGCATCGCGTCAGGCGTGTCCGAGCGGTTGGCGTAGGCGCCGGCCCCCATGCCCGCCGTGAGCGGGTTGCCGTTGGGCACCAGCGGGGCGCCGATGTAGCCGTGCGTCGGCGTGCCGTTGGGCACCTGCAGCGGCTCGGGGCGCGGGGCCATGACCTCGCGGCCGTCGCGCAGCTTGTAGACCTTGGGGGCGGGCACGGGCCAGCCGGTGATCTCGCCGCGGGCACGATCGTCGGTCACCATCGGGTAGCCCTCGCGGTGGTTTTCGCGGACGAGGTAGTAGATGAGGCCGAAGAAGAAGGCCCAGAACGCATAAAGGACGAGCTGGGCCACGTCGACGTAGGAGGTGATGGCTCCGGTTCCCATGGTGGTGTTCTCCGTGTTGGTCGGGCGTGGCTAGCCCGGGAACTCCGCCAGGCCGAAGCGGGCCGGACGGTCTTGGGTTGACGAACGGGTGAGCGGCTGGCGCTGCGCGCTGCGCACGAGCGGGCCGAGCGCGACGAGCGCCATGAACAGCAAAGCGATCTCGAGGTGGTAGACGGCGCCGTAGCCGGTCGCCGGCCCGACGAGCGCCTCTCCGAGTGCGCCGTGGGCCGCCAGGGCCGCGACGACGTCGCGCAACGCGCCGCCCGAGGCGACCGCGATGCCGGCGCACGTCGCCTGAATGGCGCCCCAGGCGCCCAAGGCCAGCCCGACGTGCTCGGGTGATTCCATGCCCATGGCCGCCGACAGCGTGCCGACGGCGAACAGGCCGCCGCCGAAGCCGATCAGCGTCGCGCCGCAGCGGAACATCAGGCCGGACTCGAGCGGGGCTGCGAACACCACCAGGGCGAACGCCGGCAGCCCGGCCACCAGGCCCGCGCCCGCCACGCGGATCGGATCGGAGCCGCGCGCCAGCAGGCGTGCCGACAGCGCGAAGGCAACCAGCGCGCCGAAGGCCATGAGGCCCGTCAGCGCCGAGGTCTCGCCGACGGCCAGACCGAGGATCTCGCCGCCGTAGGGCTCGAGAATGATGTCCTGCATGTTGAAGGCCAGCGTGCCCAGGCCGGTCGCGAGCAGGAAGCGGCGCGCGCCGGGCACCGCGATGAAGCGGGCCCAGCTCTCGGCGAAGCCCGGGTCGCCCGCCTGCCGACCGCGGGTGCGCGCCGGGTTGCGGGGCTCCTGCTTCCACAGCGCGACGAGATTGAGCGCGACCGTGACCACCGCACAACCTTGCACGACCTGCACCAGGCGGCTCGGCGTGAAGTCGGCGAGCAGCAGGCCGAAGGCGATGCCGCTGCCGACCATGCCGACCAGCAGCATCACGTACAGCAGCGCCACGACCCGCGGGCGCGTCTGCTCGCTCGCGAGGTCGGTCGCCAGCGCGAGGCCGGCGGTCTGCGTGGTCTGCAGGCCCGCGCCGACGAGCAGGAACGCGAGCGCCGCCGACACGTGCCCGATCCAGACCGGGGCGTCGAGCAGGCCGGCCTGTGTCTCGGAGAGCACCATCAGCGCGAACGGCATGATCGCCAACCCGCCGAACTGCAGCGTCGTGCCGAACCACAGATAGGGCACGCGCCGCCAGCCCAGCACCGAACGGTGCGTGTCGGAGCGCCAGCCGATCAGCGCGCGGAACGGCGCGGCGAGGATCGGCAGCGCGATCATCACCGACACGAGCCAGGCCGCGACGCCGAGCTCGATGATCATCACGCGGTTCAGCGTGCCGACCATCAGCGCGGTGGCCATGCCCACCGACACCTGGAACAGCGCGAGGCGCAGCAGGCGCGGCAGCGGCAGGTCCGCGCTCGCGGCGTCGGCGAAGGGCAGGAAGCGCGCGCTGACCGTCAGCCAGCGCTCGTGGCGCAGCATCTTCGGGACCAGGCGGCGCAACGCGAGGCTCATCGGCGGACCAACTCCAGGGCCTGCGACGTGTAGAAGCCGTTGGCGACCCGCTCGGTGCGGGTGTCGTGCCACCCGGCCAGCGGCGCCGCCCGGCCGATGCGGTGCAGCAGATCGGCCTCGGCCACCGGCACGATCGACGGGGCCCGGTCGCGGCGCGGGAACCAGTGCCCCACCGCGTGCATGGCCGCGAGCATCCGCGTGCGCGGCGCGTAGGTGAAGACGAAGGACTCGCGGCAGCGCGGCGCCAGGGCCTCGAGCACGCGCACGGCGTCGGCCGCGCTGTAATGGATCAGCGAGTCCATCGCCACGACGTGATCGAAGGCGCCGAGCGCCGGGTCGAGCATGTCGCCGCTGTGGAACTCGACGCAGCCGTGGCCGGGCGAGGCGTCGCGCAGCTCCGCCGGCAGCCGGTCGCGCGCGAGTTGGACGAGCGTCGGCGACAGGTCGATCGCGACGACGTGGGCGCCGCGGCGCGCCGCCTCGATCGCCAGCGCGCCCGTGCCGCAGCCGGCGTCGAGCACGCGCCGGCCGCGCAGGTCGGCCGGCAGCCACGACAGCAGCGTGCGGCGCATGCGGTCGCGGCCCTTGCGCACCGTCGCGCGGATGCCGCTCACCGGGGCATCCGAGGTCAGGCGGGCCCAGGCATCGGCCGCCGTGCGGTCGAAGTAGTGCTCGATCTCGCCGCGGCGGCGCTCGTAGCCGACGGCGGCGCCGCGCGAGGTGAAGGGCTGGGTGGTCATGTCCGGTCGCTCCGGGCGGCTCAGTCGAACCCGAGCAGGTCGAAGATGTCGCGGTCCTTCAGCGGCACCGCGGGCATCGGGTCGACGCCGGCCCACAGCCGGGCGGCCAGGCGCAGGTACTCCTCCTGCACGGCGCGCACCTCGGGGCTGTCCTCCATCTCGAACAGGGTGGCCTTCTTGAGGCGGCTGCGGCGGATGGCGTCGAGGTCGGGGAAACGGGCCAGGTTGCTCAGGCCGGTCTTGCCGTTGAACTTGTCGATCTGGTCGGTGGCCGCGCTGCGGTTGGCGATCACGCCACCCAGCCGTACGTTGTAGTTCTTCGACTTGGCGCCGATCGCCTGGACGATGCGGTTCATCGCGAAGATCGAGTCGAAGTCGTTGGCCGTGACGATCAGCGCGCGATCCGCGTGCTGCAGCGGGGCGGCGAAGCCGCCGCACACCACGTCGCCGAGCACATCGAAGATCACCACGTCGGTTTCCTCGAGCAGATGGTGCTCCTTGAGCAGCTTGACGGTTTGACCCACGACATACCCGCCGCAGCCGGTGCCGGCCGGTGGCCCGCCCGCCTCGACGCACATCACGCCGTTGTAGCCCTCGAAGACGAAGTCCTCGACGCGCAGCTCCTCGGGGTGGAAGTTGACCGACTCGAGCACGTCGATCACGGTGGGCATCAGCTTCTTGGTCAGCGTGAAGGTGCTGTCGTGCTTGGGGTCGCAGCC
>JALOSQ010000132.1 GCA_025458335.1 Ideonella sp. | reverse complement strand
CTACCCGGTCCGCCTGATCCGCCTGGCCGCGGTGGCCTTCGGCGGGGCGCTGTGCGGCCTGGCGGGGGCCTATGTCTCGCTCGTGACCGCGCCGCTGTGGGTCGAGGGACTGACCGCCGGGCGCGGCTGGATCGCCCTGGCGCTGACGGTCTTCGCCACCTGGCGGCCGATGCGCGCGCTCGCCGGCGCCTACCTGTTCGGCGGTGTGACCGTGCTGCAGCTGAACCTGCAGGCACAGGGCGTGCAGATCGCCAGCCATTTCCTCAACATGCTGCCGTACGTGGCCACCATCGTGGTGCTCGCGTTGATCAGCCGCAACGTCGCGTTCATCCGCGTCAACATGCCGGCGTCGCTCGGCAAACCCTTCCACCCCGGATCGTGATGCGCGCCACGTTGCCGAGGCCATAATCCCGCCCGACCGTTCACGGCCTGAACGTCCAACCCACCCTCCCCACCCGGAGTACCTGTCCATGACCCAGCTCGCCTCGGTGGCCTGGCCGCCGTCGCCGCCACCGCCACCCTCGTCGGGTGCGGCAAGAAGGAAGAAGCCCCGCCGCCCGCGCCGGCTCCCCAGGCCGCGGCCCCCGCGCCGGCTCCGGAGCCCCTGAAGGCCGCCTGGGTCTACATCGGGCCGGTGGGCGACGCCGGCTGGACGTTCCAGCACGACCTCGGCCGCAAGGCGGCGGAGGCCCACTTCGGCGACAAGCTCAAGACGACCTTCGTCGAGAAGGTGCAGTACGGCGACGCCGAGCGCGTCATCCGCGACCTCGCGAGCCAGGGCAACAAGATCATCTTCGCCACGTCCTTCGGCTACATGGACCCGATGCTGAAGGTGGCCGGCGAGTTCCCCGACGTGAAGTTCGAGCACGCCACCGGCTACAAGACGGCCGACAACATGCGCGTGTACGACTCGCGCTTCTATCACGACACCTACGTCAGCGGCATCATCGCCGGCGGCATGACGAAGACCAACACGCTGGGCTTCGTCGGCAGCTTCCCGATCCCCGAGGTGCTGCGCAACATCAACGCGTTCACCCTCGGCGCGCAGACGGTCAACCCGAAGATCAAGGTCCGCGTGGTCTGGATCGGCAGCTGGTTCGACCCCGAGAAGGAGGGCGCGGCCGCTCAGGAACTGATCAACCAGGGCGCCGACGTGCTGCTGCAGAACACCGACTCGACCGCGGTGCTGCAGACGGCTGCCAAGAACGGCAAGCTGGCCTTCGGCTGGGACAGCGACATGAGCGCGGTGGCCCCTGAGGCGCATCTGGCGAGCAACATCGTCGACTGGGCGCCGTACTACAAGAAGTCGATCCAGGAAGTGCTCGACGGCACCTGGAAGGGCAACCAGCGCACCATCTGGGGCAAGCCCGAGGGCACCAACGCGGTGATCAAGTTCAACGACAAGATCCCGGCCGACCTGCGCGCCAAGGCCGAGGAGGCCGCCGCCGCCATCAAGGCAGGCACCAAGGACCCGTTCACCGGCCCGATCGTCGACAACACCGGCAAGGAACGCCTGGCCAAGGACGTCAAGGCCGAGCAGGACTGGAAGGACAAGGTCGACTTCTACGTGAAGGGCGTCGAGGGCAAGGTGCCGGCGGGCGGCAAGTGACGCGGCCTGCCACGGCCTGAACGGGGCGGGCGTCCTTCGCGGATCGCCCGCGGCCCCGGAGCACCGAACGCCGCTGCAGGCCCCGGGCCTCGGCGGCGTTCGTCTTTGGCGGCGCGTCGCCGTTCAGGCGCCGAGACGAGACCTGGACGCCATGCGTCCGGAGCCAGCGCGAGACGAGAGGCAGAGCATGGGCGTCGAGTCGAACTGGTGGTGGCCGGTGGCCACCGAATCCGAACTGGGCGAGCAACCGCTGGCCGTGACGCTCCTCGGCGAGCCGCTCGTGTTGTGGCGCGATGCCGGCGGCGATCCGGTCGCCCTGCTCGACCGTTGCCCGCACCGCGGCACCCCGCTGTCGATGGGTCGGGTCCACGAGGGCGCGATCGCGTGCGCGTACCACGGCTGGCGTTTTGCAGCCGACGGGCGGTGCCTGCAGGTGCCGGCGTTGCCGGGCTTCACGCCGGGGCCGGCGCAGGCGGCCACCGCGCGCCCCGTCCGGCGCGCGCATGGCCTGCTGTGGGTCGACCCCGGCGGCGCGCGCCATGAGCCGCCAGAGCTTGTCGGGCTGGCCCCGCGGCGGGTCCACGTGGGGCCCTTCGACGTGGAGACGAGCGCGCCGCGCGCGGTCGAGAACTTCCTCGACACCGCGCACTTCGCCTGGGTGCACGAGGGGTGGCTCGGCGACCCGCGCGAGCCGCAGGTACCGCACCACGAAGTGACCGCGACCGCCGATGGCCGACCGGTCGTCGAGCGGTACCTCGCCTGGCAGCCGCGCGCGAATGCGAGCGCGCAAGGCGGTGACTGGGTGGCCTACCGCTACGAGGTGCTCAGCCCGTACAGCGCGCTGCTCACCAAGCGCGCCACCTCGGGAGGCCCCGAGGACAGCTACGTGATCTGGTGCTGCCCGAGCGAGCCGGAACGCACCCGCGTCTGGTTCTCGCAGTTCACCAACGACGCAGCCTCCAGCGACGCCGAGCTGCACCAGTTCCAGACCACGATCTTCACGCAGGACGCGCCGGTGCTCCAGGCACAGCGGCCCCGCCGGCTGCCGCTGAGCGACGGCGCGCCGCGCGAGGCCTTCACCGCCGCCGACCGGCTGAGCCTCGCCTACCGGGCCTACCTGCGGACGACCGGCGTCACTTTCGGCACCTGCTGACCTCGTACTGCGCCGCCGTTACGGCATGGGCGCAGCGGCCGGCAGGCGGGTCAAGGGCCGGGCGATCGACCGGCCGGCGGACCGCCGACGAACGACCTGGAAGTCAGCCAAGACTGACCCGGCTTACCCGCGACCAGCATCGGCCCGATGGACCCGACGACTGACGGCGCGTAGCCACGATCAGGAGACGTCGATGGGTCACCGCATGCGTTTCGGCATCTTCCTCGCGCCATTCCACAAGCCGGGCATCAACCCGACGATGGCGCTCGAGCAAGACCTCGAGCTGATCAGCTGGCTCGACCGCTGCGGCTACGACGAGGCCTGGTGCGGCGAGCACCACTCGGCGGGCTCCGAGATCAGTGCCTCGCCCGAGCTGTTCATCGCGGTCGCCTCGCAGCGCAGCCGCACCATCAAGCTCGGCACCGGCGTGGTCAGTGTCAGCTACCACAACCCGCTGTGGGTGGCCGAGCGCATCGTGCAACTCGACCACCTCACACGCGGCCGCGTGATGCTCGGCCTCGGGCCCGGCTCGCTGCCGAGCGATGGGATCATGGTCGGCATCAGCCAGAACGACACCCGCCGCCTGCTCGAGGAGGGGTTGGGCGTCATCATGAAGCTGCTGACCACCGAGGAGCCGGTCACCTTCAAGAACGACCGCTGGGACCTGCGCGAGGCGCGGCTGCACCTGCGGCCCTACAGCAACCCGCTGTTCGACATCGCGGTGCCGGCGGTCGCGTCGCCCACCGGGCCCAAGCTGGCGGGCATGCACGGCATCGGTCTGCTGTCGATCGGCGCCACGACGGCCGCGGGTTTCGATGCGCTGGCCCTGCACTGGGACGTGATGGAGGAGCAGGCACGCCACTACAAGACCACGGTCGACCGCAACAAGTGGCGGCTGGTGGGCCTGGTGCACTGCGCCGAGACGATGGACCAGGCCTACCGCGACGTCGAGTACGGCATGGCGCAATGGTTCGACTACTTCCAGGCCGTCGCGGCGTTCCCGCAGATGGCCGTGCCGGGCAACAACGTCAAGGAGATGATCTCCTTCGTCAACGACTCGGGCTTCGGCGCGATCGGCACGCCCGACATGGTCAACGCGCAGATCGACCGGCTGTGGAAGCAGTCGAATGGCGGCTTCGGCGCCTACCTGATGCTGGCCCACAACTGGGCCAACTGGGACGCGACCCGGCGCAGCTACGAGCTGATCGCGCGGCATGTGTTCCCACGCTGGCAGGGCCAGATGGCCACCCAGGGGTCGGCCGACCGCGCCCGCGCGTCGCGGCCGGAGCTGGCGGCGATCCACAGCAAGGCCGTGGAGGCGGCGACGCAGAAGTTCCAGGCCGAGGTCGCCGCCCGGCATCACTGAGGCCGGGCCCGGGGCGGCGGCAGCGGCCGCTCCCGCAGCTCAGGCGGTGGAGACCCCCCGGCTCGCGCGCGCCATGCGCGCGAAGCCGACGACCTCCTTGCCGACGAGCTCGCAGGCGCGAATCGCGGCCGGGTCGGGCTCGGCCCCCGGCCCGCCAAAGGGCGCCTGGCGCGGGTTCAGTGCCGCACCGTAGGGGGTGGGCCAGCCGCGCAGCGCATGCACGATCGCGCGCAAGGCGCCAAGGGTCGCGCCCATGGCCTGCGGTCCATCGGCGCACACGATGCAGCCCACGGCGCGCCCCTCGAGGTAGGGGCGCACGTCCTCGCGCATGTCCTCGACGAAATCGATCGCGTTCTTCACCAGGCCCGAGACGCCGCCGTGGTAGGACGGCGTGGCGATCACGACACCGTCGGCGCGCCGCAGCTCGGCCACGAGGGCGGTGGCCTGCGGGCTGCGCTCGGGCCGGCCCGGATCGTAGGGCTCGGTCGGCAGGTCGCTGGCCCCGAACAGCCGGACCTCGCAGCCCAGCGACTCGGCATGGCGCAGCACGACCCCGAGCGCGCGCTCGGAGGTCGATCCCGGCCGCGTGGTGCCGCCCAGGCCGACGATGTAGGGCCGTTCGCTCATTCACGCCTCTCCTCAACCACTCATGGCGTCGAGTATCGGCCGGATGCCGAAGCCCTGTCGGCAGCAGCGCCGGGGCCGGCTGACGGACCAGCGGCAGTTCTGCATACTCGATGTCCCGATCGGACGATCCGCACCCGCGGCGCTGCCCATGACCCCCACGATCGACTTCGACGCCATCGACCGGTCCCGCGTGCCCGGGCTGCTGCGCCGCATGCCCAAGGCGGAATTGCACGTCCACATCGAAGGCACCCTCGAGCCCGAGCTGATCTTCCGGCTCGCCGAACGCAACCGCGTCGCTCTGACCTACCCCAGCGTCGAGGCCCTGCGGGCCGCGTACGACTTCGACGACCTGCAGAGCTTCCTGGACGTCTACTACGCCGGGGCGAGCGTGCTGCTCAAGGAGCAGGACTTCTTCGACCTCGCCTGGGCGTACCTCGAGCGCGCGGCACGCGACCGGGTCGTGCACGCCGAGATCTTCTTCGACCCGCAGACGCACACCGACCGCGGCGTGCCGATCGAGGTCGTGATCGACGGCCTCGCGCACGCCTGCCAACGCGCGCACGCCGAGTTCGGGCTCAGCGCGAAGCTGATCCTGTGCTTCCTGCGTCACCTCGACGAGGACGCCGCCATCGCCACCCTGGAAGCGGCGCTGCCGCATCGGCGGCACTTCATCGGCGTGGGGCTGGACAGCAGCGAGCGCGGGCATCCGCCCGAGAAGTTCGCGCGCGTTTTCGCACGCGCCCGCGACGAAGGTCTGCACCTGGTGGCCCATGCGGGCGAGGAGGGGCCGCCGTCGTACATCCGCTCGGCCCTCGACGTGCTCAAGGTCGAGCGCATCGACCACGGTGTGCGCTGCCTCGAGGATCCGCAGCTGGTCACGCGCCTGGCAGCCGAGCGGGTCCCGCTCACGGTCTGCCCGCTGTCGAACGTCAAGCTGCGTGTCTTTCACGACCTGTCCCGGCACTGCCTGCCGGCACTGCTCGATGCCGGCCTGGTGGCGACCGTGAACAGCGACGACCCGGCCTACTTCGGCGGCTACCTGAACGACAACCTGGTGCAGACCTTCGAGGCGCTGCCGCAACTGGGCGCCCGTCAGGCCTGGCAGCTGGCCGCCAACAGCTTCGAGGCGAGCTTCGTGACCGAGGACCAGCGGCGCCAATGGGGGGCGGCGTTGGACGACTGCTTCGCGGCCGAGGTCGGCGCATGACCGTGTGCCCACACGCCAGCACCCTGCGCTGGTCGACACGACGTTCCCTGCTGCATGCCACGGCCGCCGCCGGCCTGGCCGGTGCCGGGGTCGTTGCACTGCCGCCTGCTCGCGCGGCGTCCGAAGTCGACGTGCCGTTCATCGTGACCCCCGACCACGTCACGCTCGCGATGCTCGAACTGGCGGGCGTCGGGCCGCGCGACATGGTGATCGACCTCGGCTCCGGTGACGGGCGCATCGTCATCACGGCGGCCCGGCGATTCGGGGCGCGGGGCCTGGGCGTGGAGATCGTGCCGGACCTGGTCCGGGTCAGCCGGGAGAACGCGCGCCGGGCCGGGGTGGCCGACCGGGTCGAGTTTCGTCAGCAGGACCTGTTCGAGACGGACCTGTCGGCGGCCACGGTCATCACGATGTACCTGCTGCCCGAGGTCAACCTGCGGCTGCGTCCCCGGCTGCAGAAGCTCGCGCCGGGCACCCGCATCGTCTCGCACGACTGGAACATGGGCGACTGGGAGCCCGACCGGATCGTCGTCGTGCCTGCGCCCGACAAGCCGGTCGGGCGCGAGAAGATCAGCCGCCTGTATCTCTGGGTCGTCAGGCCCTGAGCGGCCCGTGCGCCGGCCGCCCGGCGCGCGGGTTCACTTCGCCTGCAGGCGGCTCAGGTACTCCACCAGCGCGAAGACCTTGGTGCGGACATAGGCCTCGGCGTTGTAGGGCACGTCGATGTAGTACTCGGCGGCCTGCACGCTGTAGTCCCGACCCCAGATCGGCATGTCGCGGGTGCCATGACCCACGCCACCGCCTTCGATCGACTCGTAGGCGCGCTGCATCGGGAAGACCCCGTTGTTGCGCTTGGCCATCGTGGTGAGGTCCGGCGGGCTGCGCTTGAGCAGTTCGACGAACGGCCCGCCGCCCTTGCCGTCCTTGCCGTGGCAGACGGCGCAATTGGCGTCGTACTCCCGCTTGCCGAGGTCCATGCGCGCCGTGGGGGCGGCCTGCGCCATCGCAAGGGAACAGCCGAACCCGGCCAGCGCCAGGACCAGGGTGGGCTTCACGAAGCCGATCGTCATGCGCATCTCCTCATCTGCATCAGCGGCGCGGTGCTGCGCCGTCGATCCAGTGTCCCGGCGCCCGTGCGGACGCCGTTGAGAGCGCTCAATCCTGCCGGGCGGCCCGGCGCCTGGCGTGCCCGGTCCGGTCAGGCCGCAGCGCGCGACGGCGCGGCGGAGCGTCGGATCATCACGATCAGGCCGCTGAGCAAGGCGCCGATGCCCAGGATCGTCAGCGCGCCGATCGTCCACACGATCCAGACCACCACCGGCGCGGCGCCGCCGACCCAGCCGAGCGCCACCTGCGTGAAGTCGATCGTCATGCGCAGCAGGTCCTGCCACCCCGGGATCCAGGCGCCGATCACATCGCCATAGGGGATCTGGTCGACCAGCAGCTTGAGGTCACCGAGGCGCGAAGCGTCCAGGGTCAGCAGGGCATGCACGCCCCAGGCACTGAGCGACCACAGGCCCAGCAGCCCGAGGGTCAGGATCCACAGCGCGATCATCATCGGGTCGACTCCGTTGCGTTGACGGCGGCATGGTGCCGCGCGCCCCAGGACATGGTGTCCGCCGGGGTCATTTCAAGGCCTGGGCCTGAAGCGCGCGCTCAAGCGTGGGCGCGGCCGTACCGAACGCATAGGCGTCCATGCCCAGGCACCCGAAGGTCACGGCGTCGTGCAGGCGCACCGCGCCGGAGCCCGGCCCGGCTGCGCCGGCCGACACGAACCAGGGCAGCAGGTGCTCGTCGGTCGGATGCATGTCCACCGCGTGCGGGGCCTTCGCCCGGTAGTCGACCAGCGACGCCCAGTCTGCGGTGGCGGCCTGGTGCGCCCACCAGTGCCGGAATTCGGCGCAGTCGGGATCTTCCGGACGGCGCTGGGCCTCGTCGCGGCGGCCGCCCGCGAAGACCCGCCTGAGGTTGTGCGTGATGCTGCCGGTGCCCAGCACGAGGACGCCGTCACGCGTCCAGGGCGCGAGGGCCTCGCCGAGT
This sequence comes from Ideonella sp., assembly GCA_025458335.1. Classification (GTDB taxonomy): domain Bacteria; phylum Pseudomonadota; class Gammaproteobacteria; order Burkholderiales; family Burkholderiaceae_C; genus JAIYCR01. The sequence goes on along the minus strand of JALOSQ010000132.1, from coordinate 2,199 downwards.
GCCCACAGCGCCCTCGGCGACGTGTGCGGGTTCCAGGCCAGCGGCAGCACCGGGACCTCCGCGCCGGGCCACAGGTAGCGCAGGGCGGTCCAGATGCCGTGGTCGAGCCCGCCTTGGTCGACGAGCTGGGGTGCATGGCCGGCGCGCTCCAGCGACGCGGCCATCGCGGCGGCCAGCCGCGGGGCGCCCGGGGCGTCGTAGCGCAGCGCGAGCAGGCGCGGGTCGAACGGCCCGAAGTCGTACACCGCCTCATGGCGGGCGCCGGCCAGCAGCACGGGCTGGCGCGCGAGCGTGTGCGCCGACACGGCCAGGATGGCGGTCGGCCGGCCGAATCCTGCGTCGATGGCGCGGCCGAGCGTGCCGAGGAACACCCCGGTGGTCCCCGGCTCGAGCGCGATCATCGGCGAGCCGTGTGAGACGAAGACGGGCGGCAGAACGGTCTGCATCGTGGACATTGGATCCCAGGCTGCTGCTGCCGGGATTCAGCCGGATTGCACGCCGCGTTCGCCGCTGGCCCGTCGGCCAAGACCCGGGATGCACGCGGCGGCGGTGCTCCTGTCAGACTCCATGGTCCTGCGCTTCGCGCCGTCTGCGCCCGAACGATGTCACACCCGTCCCCCGCGCCGGCCCTCCGCGCGCCGTCGGTCCTGGCCCTGGCCTGGAAACAGACCCTGCGCGATTTCCGCGCCGGTGAGCTGCGCCTGCTCGTGGTGGCCGTCATGCTGGCGGTGGCCGCGCTGACGGCGGTCGGCTTCTTCGCCGATCGACTGCACAACGGGCTGACCCGGGACGCGCGGCAGTTGCTGGGCGGCGACGCCGTGGTCAGCAGCGACAAGCCGACGCCGTCGGTGCTGCGCGAACGCGCCGAGGCCCTGGGCCTGCAGGCCGCCATGTCCACCAGCTTCCCGAGCATGGGCCGCGCGCCGGACGAGCGCGGCGGTGCGTCACGTCTCGTTGCGGTCAAGGCGGTCACGCCGGCCTATCCCCTGCGTGGCCAGGTCGTCGTTGCGTCGGTGCCCGGCGGGGCCGGCGAGCCGGCCGCCGGTGGACCGGCGCCCGGCACGGTGTGGGTCGACCCGGCCCTGCTCGATGCCCTGCAGCTGCGCGTGGGCGACCCGCTGCTGCTGGGCGATGCCACGCTCACCATCGCCCGCCTGATCGTGGTCGAGCCCGACCGCGGGGCCGGCTTCATGAGCTTCGCGCCTCGCGTGATGCTGGCGCAGGCCGACCTCGAGGGCACCGGTCTCATCCAGCCGGCGAGCCGCGTGTCGTACCGGTTCGCGGTCGCGGCGCCGCCCGGGCGCGAGTCGGCGGTGCGCGAGTTCGTGGCCTTTGCCGACGAGCGCATCAAGGGCGGGTCGGCCGGCGAGGCGCTGCGGGGCGTGCGTGTGGAGTCGCTGCAAAGCGGCCGGCCCGAGATGCAGCAGACGCTCGACCGCGCACAGAAGTTCCTCAACCTGGTCGCGCTGCTCGCGGCGCTGCTGGCCGCGGTCGCCGTGGGAACCGGCACCTCGACGACTGCGCGATGCTGCGCGTGCTCGGCCAGTCGCAGCGCCGCATCGCCGGCCAGTACTTCCTGGAGTTCGCCTTCGTCGGGGTCGTCGCCAGCGCGCTGGGGGTGGCGGGCGGCTACGCGGTCCACCACGTGTTCGTGTGGCTGCTCGCCGGGCTGGTCGATGCCGCCCTGCCCGCCGCCTCGCTGTGGCCGGCGCTGTTCGGGCTCGGCGTCGGCATGACGCTGCTGATGGCGTTCGGCCTCCCGCCCGTGCTCCAGCTGGCGCAGGTGCCGCCGCTGCGGGTGATCCGGCGCGACGTTGGCACGCTGCGACCGGCGTCGCTCGGGGTGCTGCTGGCCGGCGCGGCCGGGTTCGTCGCGCTGTTGCTCGCCGTGGCCAGCGACCTGAAGCTCGGCGCCATCGCGGTGGGCGGGTTCGCGCTGGCGGTGGCGATGTTCGCCTTGCTGTCCTGGATGGCCGTCGCGGCGCTGCGCCGCGCGGTGCCCGAGAGCCGCGCGCCTCGCTGGCTCGTGCTGGCCACGCGGCAGATCGCCGCTCGGCCGGCCTTCGCGGTGCTCCAGGTCAGTGCCCTGTCGGTGGGGCTGCTGGCCCTGGTGCTGCTCGTGCTGCTGCGCACGGACCTCATCAGCAGCTGGCGCCAGGCGACGCCGCCCGACGCCCCGAACCGCTTCGTCATCAACGT
>JALOSQ010000131.1 GCA_025458335.1 Ideonella sp. | reverse complement strand
GCGTGCAGCAGCGGCTCGGTGTAGCCGCTGGGCTGCTCCTTGCCCTTGAAGACCAGGTCGAGGGCCGCCTGATACGCCATGCTCGTGTCCCACTGGCCGGCCATCGGCCGGTACAGCGGGTCGTCGGCGTTCTGGCGATCGACGACCGCGGCCATGCGGCGGAAGGTCTCGTGCACCTGCTCGGGCGTGACGATGCCGTGCTCGAGCCAGTTCGCGATGTGCTGGCTGCTGATGCGCAGCGTCGCCCGGTCCTCCATGAGGCCGACGTTGTTGATGTCGGGAACCTTCGAGCAGCCCACGCCCTGGTCGATCCAGCGCACCACGTAGCCGAGGATGCCCTGGGCGTTGTTGTCGAGCTCGGCCTGGACTTCGGCCGGCGTCCAGAACGGCACCAGCGCCACCGGCACCTGGAGGATCGCGTCGAGCAGCTTCTCCTCGACCAGGGCTGCGCGGCTGCCGTGCGCGAACTCGTCCATGCTGGCCTGCAACGCGGCCACGTCGACCTGGTGGTAGTGCAGCGCGTGCAGCGTTGCGGCGGTCGGGCTCGGCACCCACGCGGTGTTGGCGCCGGCCTGCGGATGCGCGACCTTCTCCTTCATCATCTCGGCCATCAGGTCGGGCATGGCCCACATGCCCTTGCCGATCTGGGCGCGGCCGCGCAGTCCGCAGGCCAGGCCGATCTGCACGTTGTTGAACTCGTAGGCGCGCAGCCAGTTGGCGATCTTCATGCGCGGCTTGCGCACCATCGGGCCGGCCTGCATCGCGGTGTGGATCTCGTCGCCGGTGCGGTCGAGGAAGCCGGTGTTGATGAAGGCGACCCGGTGCTTCGCGGCCTCGATGCAGGCGCGCAGGTTCACGCTGGTGCGCCGCTCCTCGTCCATGATGCCGAGCTTGACGGTGTTCTCCTTCAGCCCGAGCAGCGCCTCGACGCGCTCGAAGATCTCGACCGCGAACGCGACCTCGGCGGGCCCGTGCATCTTCGGCTTGACGATGTAGACGCTGCCGGTGCGGGTGTTGTGCAGCCCCGGCGTGCCCAGGCGCTTGAGGTCATGCAGCGCGATCGTGGTCGTGACGACCGCGTCGAGCAGCCCCTCGGGGATCTCGCTGCCGTCGCCGAGCAGGACGGCCGGGTTGGTCATCAGGTGCCCCACGTTGCGCACGAACAGCAGCGAGCGGCCGTGCAGCGTGACCGGTCGGCCGTCGGCGCCGGTGTAGGTGCGGTCGGCCTCGAGGCGGCGGGTGAACGTCTTGCCGCCCTTGGCCACGTCCTCGGTCAGGGTGCCGCGCAGGATGCCGAGCCAGTTGCGGTAGGCGAGCACCTTGTCGTCGCCGTCGACGACCGCCACCGAGTCCTCGAGGTCGAGGATGGTCGACAGGGCCGCCTCGAGCACCACGTCGGCCACGCCGGCCGGGTCCTCGCGCCCGATGGGCTGGTTGCGGTCGATGCGGATGTCCAGGTGCAGGCCGTGATGACGCAGCAGCACCGACGAAGGCGCCGCCGCGTCGCCCTGGTGGCCGACGAATCCGGCCGGGTCGGCCAGTTCGGAGTTCGAGCCGTCCTTCAAGGCCACCTGCAGCCGGCCACCTTCGACCTTGTAGGCCACGGCATCGCGGTGCGAACCGGCCGCCAGCGGCGCAGCCCGGTCGAGCACGCCGCGGGCGAACTCGATCACCTTCTGGCCACGCATCGGGTTGTAGCCGCGGCCCTTCTCGGCGCCGCCGCTCTCCGGGATCACGTCGGTGCCGTACAGCGCGTCGTACAACGATCCCCAGCGCGCATTCGCGGCGTTCAGGGCGTAGCGCGCATTGAGGATCGGCACCACCAGCTGCGGGCCGGCCTGGCGCGCGACCTCGTCGTCGACGTCGGTGGTGCGGCACTGCACCGGGCCCGCGGGCTCGACGAGATAGCCGATGCGCTTGAGGAAGGCCCGGTAGGCGGGCAGGTCGCTGACGGGCCCCGGGTGGGTGCGGTGCCAGGCGTCGAGCTCGCGCTGCAGGCGATCGCGCTCGGCGAGCAGGGCACGGTTCTTCGGCGTCAGGTCGTGGGCGAGCGCGTCGAACCCGGCCCAGAAGGCCGCCGGGTCGACACCGGTGCCGGGCAGCACCTCGTCATCGATGAAGCGGGCAAGAGACGTGGCCACCTGCAGGCGGTGGCGGGCAGTGCGAGGCGTCATGGCAGTAGCGCCGGCAGGTCCGCCGGCGGCGTTGGCAAGGTCGTTGAACATCGGAGACTCAGGTCGCGGGAAAGAAATCGAGCACCGCGCGCAGGTTCGCGGCGGTGCGGGTCGGTTCGGTGCCGAGCGGGTCGATCGGAAGGCCCTGGCGGTTGACCCACAGCGTCGTGTAGCCGAACCAGGTGGCCCCGATCGCGTCCCAGCCGTTGCTCGACACGAACAGGACCTCGCGGGCTGGCAGCTCCAGCGCGGCCGTGCCCAGCGCATACGCGGCCGGGTCGGTCTTGTATCGCTGCACCGTGTGGACGCTGAGCACCGGGTCGAGCCACTCGTCGAAGCCGGCGCTGCGAACGGCCACGGCCAGCATCGGCGGATCGCCGTTGCTCAGCATGCCGGCGCGCACGCCGCGCGAGCGCAAGGCACGCAGCACCTCGGCCACCTCGGGAAAGGCGCTCAGGTGCCGGTACTCGTTCATCAGCGCGTCTTCCTCGCCGGGCCCCAGCGCCAGCCCGAGCCGCTGCGCCGCGTGCTGCAAGGCCGCGCGGGTGAGATCCCAGAACGGCTGGTAGCGACCACTCATCGACACGAGGCGCGAATACTCGATCTGCTTGTCCCGCCACAACTGGCTCAGCCGTTCGCCCGCGCCCGGGAAACGCTGCTCGGCGCGCACGGCCACGCTGTGCACGTCGAACAGCGTGCCGAAGGCGTCGAACAGCACCGCCCTGGGGACAGGCAACGAACGCGGGGCGGATGAGGTCATCCCCTCACTTTATTGCGACGCGGCAAGTCAATTAAGTGGCTGACATGGATGCCATTCATGCAAAAGCAGGGTGTAATCCACAGTGATGGACAAGTTCAAGCAGATCGAGTCCTTCGTGGCCGTGGCGACCAAGGGCAGCCTGACCGCCGCCGCCCTCGCCGACGGCGTGGCGCCCGCGGTGATCGGGCGCCGCATCGACGCGCTGGAGGAGCGGCTGGGCGTCAAGCTGCTGGTCCGCACCACCCGGCGCATCACGCTGACGCACGAGGGCAGTGCCTTCCTGGAGGACTGCCAGAGGGTGCTCGCCGACCTCGGCAACGCCGAGGCCAGCGTCAGTGCCGGCGGCGTGAAGGCCAGCGGGCACTTGCGCGTCACGGCCCCGGCCGGCTTCGGGCGACGCCACGTTGCCCCCCTGGTGCCGCGTTTCCTGGCCCTGCACCAGGAGGTCTCGATCTCGCTGAACCTGAGCGACCGCGTGGTCGACATCGTGAACGAGGGTGTCGACTGCGCGGTGCGGGTCGGTGACCTGCCGGACTCGGCGCTGGTCAGCGTCCGGCTCGCCGACAACCGGCGTCTGTGCGTGGCGGCGCCGTCGTACCTGGCGCGGGCGGGCCGGCCCGAGTCCCCGGCCGACCTGGCCCGGCATGAGTGCCTGACCTTGAGCTCGGACGCGAGCCAGACGCGCGGCTGGGCCTTCCTGATGGACGGCCAGGTGACTCACCTGCGCCCCAGCGGGCGGCTGGACTGCTCCGACGGCCAGGTCCTGCACGACTGGTGCGTGGCCGGGCTCGGCATCGCGTGGCGGTCCACCTGGGAGGTCGCCGAGGAGGTCGAGCGCGGCGTGCTGGTGAGCCTGCTGGAGGATTACGCCGCCCCGCCCAACGGCATCTACGCGGTCTTCGCGCAGCGCAAGCACCTGCCGCTTCGGGTGCGGCTTTGGATCGACTTCTTGCGGCTCACCTATGGCGACCCGCAGTACTGGAGGGCCGTGGCCGGCGGCTGAACGCCGTGCCACGGCCGCCTGCCGCCGGCGTCAGCCCTTGGGCGCGCTCGCGTCGCGCTCGCACTTGTTGATGAAGCTGTTGCGCGCCGCGCCGGCGAGCTTCTTCTCGTCGGCCCGGGCGGTGCAGCTCACGGCTGCCTCGCGTTCGCACTTCTTCAGGAAGCTCGCCTTGGCCGCGCCCGCGAGCTTCTTCTCGGCGGCCTTGGCCTCGCACGCCGGGGTGGCCTGAGCCGAGAGCGCGAACGTCGACAACACCAGCGCCACGGCGCCCATCCACGTCTTCATGATCTTCCTCCTCCTGTTGAACGCCGCGCGACCACGCGGTCCGAGCGTCCAGGTTCGCGGCGACTGCCACGCATGCCGGGACGCCCCGCCTCAACGCGCTCGCAACGGCGGCGTTGACGCGCGGATTCTGGACCGTCGGCCGCCCTGCTGCGGCACGAGGCAGGTCAGAGGATGCGACGCGGGTGGGCAAGCGCCTCGTGCGCGGCGTGCAGCCGGCGCACCAGAACGCCGATGAAGGCCTCGTCGAACTGGTGACGGCAGCTCGGCGACAGCTGGGCCAGCGACTCCGGGGTGAACGAGATCGTGGTGCAGGCCTCGGTGACGATCACGTCGGTGCTGTGCCGGCGCAGTTCGGCGCTCGGCGCCAGGTAGCACATCTCGCCCACCGAGGTGCCCGAGCCCAGCTGGGCCACGCGCAAGCCGTCGCGAAACACCTCGACCTCGCCCTGCGCGACGATGTAGAAGGTGCGGCCCTCCTCGCCCTTGCGGAACAGCGCGTGCCCGAAGTTGAAGCGCTGCCAGCGCCCGCGGTGCACGACCTCCCACAACTCGACGTCGCCGAAGTTCGAGAAGAACTCGAGCCGACGCAGGAGCGTGAAGCGCTCGGTGTCGAGGACGTCCTGCAGGTGGCCGCGCGGCACCTGCTGGGTGGTGATCAGGGCCGACAGCGCCTGGGCGAACTCGTCCCAGTTGGCGAAGCGCTGCTCGACCGACTTGGCCAGCGCGCGCTGGACCACCGCGTCGACCGCCGGTGTCACGCCCGCGCGCAGCTGGCTTGGCGGCGTCGGCGTCACGTGGTAGATCTGGTGCATCATCGCCGACTGGGTCTGCGCATCGAACGGCGGGCGCCCGGCGATCAGGTGGTAGAGCACCGCGCCGAGCGAGTAGATGTCGGCCCGGGCGTCGAGCGTGGAGCCGTCGAGCTGCTCGGGCGACATGTATGCCAGCGAGCCCACGCGGTAGATCTGCGTGGCGTCCGATGTCATGTTGAGCACGCTGCCGAAGTCGGTGACCTTGACGTCGGTGATCACCCCGTCGCGCAGCACGGCCAGCAGGTTGGCCGGCTTCACGTCGCGGTGGATCAGGCCCTGCCGGTACACGTAGCCCAGCGCCATCGCGCACTTGAAGCCGATCTCGACGATCAGTTCGAGCGAGAGCAGCTGGTCGGCACGACAGAACGGCCGCAAGGTGCTGCCCGGGACGTACTCCATCACCAGGTACGGGGCCTCCGGGTCGGCCACGGCGTCGTAGATCTGGACGATGTTCGGGTGTTGCAGCTGGCCGACCAGCGCGGCCTCGGCGGCAAAGAACTTCTCGAAGTGACGCGGGTCGATCGCCTCGCCGGCACCGGCACTGCGCACCCGCTTGATGGCCACGTCGCGGCCGCGGAAGTCGTCGCGGCACAGGTAGACCTCGCTCGTCGCGCCTTCGCCGAGCTTGCGCAGCACCCGGTACTTGCCGATCTGCGGAGGCATGGCGGGGGCGTCGTCGACGGTGGGGAGAGGAGTTCGGGCGAGGGCGGTGCGCATGGTAGGTCGGCCACGGGGGCGCGAATCCGTCGCGCCCCCGGGCTGTCGGCATCGTTTCACGCCGCACGCCAGCCGAAGCGCCGAACAGCCCCGGCCGCAGGCCCCAGTTCCCAGCCCCGCCACCGCCACGGGCACACGACGGGGCCGGCCAGAGGGCCCCACGTACACTTTCGGGGATGATCGGCGCCAAACGTGACCTGCTGCACGCGCTCGAGCGTTCGCTTGCCTCGGTGGCCGGGCCCGGCCCCGCGCCGGCCGCCGCCTTCGAGGCGCCGCGCCAGCCGGAGCACGGCGACCTGGCCTGCACGGCGGCGATGTCCCTGGCGCGCGCGATGCGCCTGTCGCCGCGCGAAATCGCCCAGCGACTCGTCGAGGCCTTGCGTGCGCAGCCAGAGGTGCAGCGCTGGGTTGGCGCGATCGACATCGCCGGGCCGGGCTTCATCAACCTGAAGCTGCTCGACGCGGCGCGCCAGTCGGTGGTGCGCGAGGTGCTCGAGCAGGGCGATCGCTTCGGCGCCTGCCCGCCGCACGGCCGTCGCGTGATGGTCGAGTTCGTCTCGGCCAACCCGACGGGCCCGCTGCACGTCGGCCACGGCCGAAATGCCGCGCTCGGCGACAGCATCTGCAACCTGCTGGGCACGCAGGGCTGGAGCGTCCACCGCGAGTTCTATTACAACGACGCGGGCGTGCAGATCGGCACGCTCGCCGCCTCGGTCCAGGCGCGACTGCGAGGTCTGAAGCCGGGCGATCCCGGCTGGCCGGAGGCGGCCTACAACGGCGAGTACATCGCCGACATCGCGTCCGACTTTGCCGCCCGAAGGACGGTGCGCGCGGACGATCGCGCGTTCACCGCCAGCGGCGATCCGGACGACCTCGACGGCATCCGGCAGTTCGCCGTGGCCTATCTGCGCCACGAGCAGGACCTGGACCTCGAGGCCTTCGGCGTGCGCTTC
>JALOSQ010000130.1 GCA_025458335.1 Ideonella sp. | reverse complement strand
GGCCAGGCGCGGCGCGACGCCGTGGTGATGGCCATGCCCATGGTCGTGGTGATGCCCGCCACGATGACCGTGGCAGTCGCCATCGTGATGGAGGTGATGCCCGGCTCCATGACCATGCGTGCGCGCATGCCCGTGACGGTGACCGTGATCCTCGTTCGAGTGGCCCGCGGCGGGGTCGTGCCCGCGTGCCTCGGCGTTCGGGCCGATGGCCTGGGTGTCGGGCGCCGGGCGGGTCACCCCGCGATGATCGCCGCTTTCGAGGCCCGGTCCGAGGCTGCGGCGTCCGCCGCATCGCCGAGCACCCGCGCCAGGCGCGCCACCCCGTCCTCGATGACCGCAGGCTCCACCGTCACGAACGACAGGCGCAGCCGGTTGGTCGGTGCCCGCATCGCGTCGGCGTAGAACGCCGCGCCCGGCACGAACGCGACCCCCCGCTCCACCGCGCGCGGCAGCAGCGCCAGCGTGTCGAGCCCGGGGGCGTGGGTCGGACCTTCGAGCCAGAAGAACATGCCCCCGCCGGGCGTCTCCCAGCGCCAGCCGGGACCCAGGTGCCGGCGCAGCGCGTCGGCCATCGCATCGCGGCGCTCGCGGTAACGGGCACGCACGATCGGCAGGTGGCGTTCGAGCAGGCCGCCGCGCAGCACCTCGAACGCCACGCGCTGGTTGAAGCCGGTGGTGTGCAGGTCCGCCGCCTGCTTGGCCTGCAGCAGCTTGGGGAACAGCCCCGGCGGCGCGAGCAGCCAACCCAGCCTCAGCCCCGGCACCAGCACCTTCGAGAACGAGCCGAGCCGCAGCACGCCCTCGGGCCAGCGCCCGACGAGGCCGGGCGGGGGCGCAGCGTCGTACCAGAGCTCGCCATAGGGATCGTCCTCGACGATCGGCATGCGAGCCTCGCGGGCCGCGTCGACCAGCGCGGCGCGCCGGCCCTCGGGCAGGCAGTGGCCGCTCGGGTTCTGGAAGTTCGGCAGCAGGTACGCGAAGCGGGCGCCGCGGGCCGCGCGCAGCGCCTCGGGCGTCGGGCCGTCGGCATCGCCCGCGAGCTCGATGACCTCGGGCTCGAACGGGGCGAAGGCCTGCAGGGCGCCAAGGTAGGTCGGCGACTCGACCGCCACGGTCGACCCCGGGTCGAGCAACACCTTGCCGATCAGGTCCAGGCCCTGCTGCGAGCCGTTGGTGATCAGCACCTGGCCTGCGCTCGCGGCCACGCCCTGGGCCTGCAACGACTGCGCGACCCATTCGCGCAACGGCTCGAAGCCCTCGCTCGGCGCGTACTGCAAGGCTTCGCGGGGTGTCTCGCGCAGCACCCGGTCGGCCGCCTCGCGCACCTCGCCCACCGGAAACAGCTCGGCCGCCGGCAGCCCGCCGGCCAACGAGATGACCCCGGGCCGCTGCGTGAGCTTCAGGATCTCTCGAATGATCGAGGGGTTCAGGCGGGCCGCACGCGCCGCCAGCCTGAAGGGTGAGGCCGCGGAGGACGCCTCCGTCGAGCCGAGGTCGGACATGCGTTGGGTCGGCAGCGGGTCGTTCATCGGGTTCACGGGAGCATCCCCAGGTGGAAGGCGGGCGCGCGCGGCGCGCCGGCAGCGCGCTGGGCCAGGTCGGTGGCGATCTCGCCCACGCGGCGCAACGCGCGCTGGGCAGCGGCATCCCAGGCACCGCCGACGCCGAGGCGGATGCAGTGGCGGTACCGCTCGCTGGCGCTGAACAGCATGCCTGGCGCCACCACGATCCGCTCGTCGAGACAGGCCTCGTACAGGCGCATCGAGTCGACCTGCTCGGGAAGCTCCACCCACAGGATGAAGCCGCCGGACGGATCGGTGGCGCTGGTGCCGGCCGGGAAGGATGCGGCGATCAGCTCGCGGGCCTCGTCCACGCACTGGGCTACCCGTTGTCGCAGGGTGCGCAGGCCCGCCTCCAGACCTGGCTGCGACAACAGTTCGGCCACCGCCAGCTCGACGATCGAGCTCTGCCCGCCGCTGGTGGTGGCCTTGAGCCGCTGCACGCGCGCATGCCAGCGCCCGGCGTCGACCCAGCCGAGGCGCAGGCCCGGCGCCACCGTCTTGGAGAACGAGCTGCACAGCATCACGTGACCCGTGGCGTCGAACGAGCGCACCGCCCGGCGGCGCTCGTCGTCCCCGGCGAAGTCGTGGTAGATCGCGTCCTCGATCACCGGCAGGCCGCGCGCCGCGGCCAGCTGCGCCAGGCGGCGGCGCTCGGCCAGCGGCATCGTCGCGCCCAGCGGGTTCGACAGCGTGGGCACCACCACGACCGCCTTGACCGGCTGCGTGTCGAGCGCCAGCTGCAGGGCGTCCACCGACAGCCCATGGCGCGGGTCGGTGGGAATTTCCAGGGCCTTGAGCTGCAGCTGCTCGAGGATCTCGAGGAAGCCGAAGTAGGTCGGCGACTCCAGCGCGACCACGTCGCCCGGCTGCGTGACCGCACGCAGGCACAGCGCGATCGACTCCAGACAGCCGTTCGTCAGCAGCAGGCGCTGCGGGTCGAGCGTGCAGCCCAGCCGCAGTGCGTGGCGGGCCACCGCGCGGCGAGCGTCGTCGTGGCCCGGCGGGTGGACGTAGCGTGCCAGCGCATGACGCTGCCGCAGCGCGGTCCTGGTGACGGCACGACGCAGCCGGTCGGCGTCGAACAGCTCGGCCGAAGGGCAGGCGGCCCCGAACGAGATCACGCCAGGATCCTCGGCGAGGCGCAGCACCTGCGCGGCCAGCGTCGACCGGTCGACCACCTGCGCGGCCAGCGGCGGACGGGAGGCCTGCGGCTCGGCGATGGGCGAGGGCCGGGCCGCGACGAAGTACCCCGAGCGAGGCCGCGCCTCGACCAGACGCGCGTCCTCGAGCGCACGGTAGGCCTGGGTGGCCGTGGCCAGCGAAACGTTGCGTTCGCGCGCGACGCGGCGCACCGAAGGCATGCGCTCGCCGCGCCGCAGCGCCCCACTGCGGATCGAGGTCGCCAGGCTGTCGGCGATCTGGGCATAGAGCGTGTCTGACGTGGCCATCCCTCATTTTCCAGCGCAGGAGAACCCAAATACCAGCACAGATAGCCGTTAACACAACCGGTTCAGCATCTAGCTTGATCCATCTGTTCTGGTTTTCATTCACTTTGCCTGCATCTGTTCTGACCCTCGGCGCTGCCCTAGGCTGATGTCATGAGCACCACCCTCACCCTCCTGCCCTGGCCGGCCCGACCTTGGGGCGCCGAAACCCCGGCCGCCGCCCATCCCTGGCTCGATCCCGGCGAGCTGCGCCGCTGGCAACTGCGGCGGCCGGCGCGCCTGCAGGTCGTCTCGGGACTGGCCTGGGTGACGCGCAGCGGCGGCACGGAGGATCATTTCCTGCGGCCCGGCGAGAGCCTCGAGCTGGACCGCGGCGCCGACGTGCTGATCCAGGCCGACGGCGCCGATCCCTTGCGCTGGCGCTGGGCGCCCCCGACCCCCGCCGGCTTCCTTTCGAACGGAGGTGCCCGATGACCCTGGACTTCGTCACGCTGGACGTCTTCACCCGCCACCGCTTCGGCGGCAATCCGCTGGCGGTGGTGTTCGACCCGCATCAGCACCTCGACTCGGCCGCGATGCAGGCGATCGCGCGCGAGTTCAACCTGTCCGAGACGACCTTCGTTCAACCGCCGGCGGATCCGGCGCACGACGCCCGGGTGCGCATCTTCACGCCCGCCAGCGAGATGCCCTGGGCCGGGCACCCGAACGTCGGCACCGCCTGGGCCCTGGCCGTGCGCACGGGCGTGCTGCCACGCCAGCCGCGGCGCTGGCGTTTCGAGGAAGGTGCGGGCGTGGTGACCGTCGAGGTCGACGACGCCGACGGCGATCCGATCGAGGCGCGAGTGCTCGCGCCGCAGGCCCTGTCTCTCTCGGCCGGCCCGACGGTGGCCGAGGCTGCGCGCTGCCTGGGCCTGCCGCGCGCAGCCCTGGTCGCGGCCGGCGAGCGCGTCCCCGTCGCGTCCGTCGGCTTCCCATTCCCGCTCGTCGAACTCGCCGACCGTGTGGCACTGCAGCGAGCACGCCCCGACCTGGGCGCCATGGGTGAGGTGCTGCTGCCGCTCGGACTCGACGGTGTGATCGCCTACACACGCGACGTGGCCGACCCGGACCACACCGCCTTCGACACCGAGGCCCCAGCCGATGCGACCGCGGAGCACGCCGCACACGCCGACTTGAGCGTGCGCATGTTCGCGCCGCTGGTCGGCATCATCGAGGACCCGGCCACCGGCAGCGGCGTGGCCGCGCTGGCCGCGGCGCTGGCCGTCGCCGAGCGGGCCGACGGGCTGCACCGGCTGTCCGTGGCGCAGGGCATCGACATGGGCCGCCCCAGCGCGCTGCGCACGCAGGTGCTGGTCGAGCAGGGCTATGCCGCCGAGGTACGCGTCGGCGGCGCATGTGTGCCGGTGATGGAGGGTCGCCTGCACGTGGCGTGAGCCTCGGCGCTGCGGCCGGCCCGGCGCACGGCACCTCCCCGCAAAGGTGCGCCAGGCGCTGCCGTTGCAGGCTCAAGCCGCCGGGCTGGCGGGAGCGCCGAGGCGGTATCGGTCGATGAAGCCGCGGTCGATGCGGTCCTTCCAGCGCCACACCCAACCGCCCTGGGCGCTGAACGGCCCCCAGGACGCGATCGCGGTGCCGTCGCCGCAGGCCAGCAGGTTGAGGGAACGCCGTTGCGGCCGCCAGCGCTCGAGCGCGCCACCGGTGGCGAAGCGCGCCAGGTTCACCGCCAGAGGCGGGCCGGCCCGCACCGCGTAGACGCCGCTGCGCGGATGTGGCGCGTCGGTCCGGCTCGACACGTCACCGGCCGCGAAGACCTCGGGGTGCGACCGCGACTGCAGCGTCGGCCCGGTGGCCACGAAGCCGGCCTCGTCGAGCGCCAGGCCGCTGTCCGCGAGCCACGCGGGCGCGTCGGCGCCGGTCGCCAGCAGCGTCAGGTCGCTCGCCAGCGTGACGTGGGCACCCCCGGAGGACCGCAGCACCACCTCGCGGTCGGCGATCGCCACGCAGGTCATGCGCATGACCGGGATGCGCTGGCGGCGCAGCACCTCGGCCACGCGCGAGCGCGTGCCGGCGGGATGCGTGGGCACGGGCTCGGCCGGCCCGCTCACCAGGGTCACGCGGGCGGCGCCGGCCAGCCGGTGGTGCAGCGCCAGCGCGAGTTCGACGCCGCCGGCGCCACCCCCGACCACGGCGATCGCCAGCAGCCGCCGGCCGCCCTCGGCGCTGGTGACGAACTCGATTTCCTGCTGGAGGGCCTGCCAGCGCGTCGCGAAGGTCTCCATGGGCCGCACGAACAGCGCATGTTCGGCCGCGCCCGGGATGCGGTCGCGCCGCTGGACCGAGCCGGTGTCCAGGCTCAGCACGTCGTAGTCCAGCAAGGTGCCGTCGGCCAGGCGCAGGCGGCGGTGCGCGGCGTCGAGCGACACCGCCTCCCCGCGCACCCAGCGCACACGCGCGGCCTCGGCCAGGGGTGGCAGCGCGATCGTGCAGGCGTCCAGCGGGTAGCGGCCGGAGATCCAGCCAGGCACCATGCCCGAGTAGATCTGGCGCGGGAAGGGCGACACGAGCGTGACCTCGGCCCCAGGCACGGGGGCCTTGGCGAATGCCTGCAGCACGTGCACGTGCGCGTGCCCGCCGCCGCACAGCACGATGCGCTTCACCGCCGGGACCCCGGTCTCCTCATGGCGATAGGGTAATCCGGGCGAGATGCGCCACGCTTCGCCCACCGGTGTTGTCGGCATCGGCCCCGACGCCGATCGCCAGCACCCGGGGGACGTCGCGGCTCTCGTCGCCGAACAGGCGCCGGAAGTCCGCCGCAATGTCGCGTTGCTCGTCGCGCCAGGCGCCCGGCGGCGACTCGGCGCCGCGCAGCACCAGGTAGCGCACGCGACGCGAGTACGGGTTGTCGAGCGCAGTGTCGGCCGCCTCGCGAGCGTCCCAGACGTAACACACGGTGGCCGCGGGCAGGGGCTCGCCGGTGCGCGAGCGCGCCAGGCGCATCAACAAGGCCTCGTCGAAGGGCACGCGGTCGAGCGACAGGTCGAACAGCACGCAGACCTTGAGGCTCGTGTCGTCGCCCCGGCGCAGGCGCAGGTCGGCCGCGCGGTTCGGCTCCTCGAGGCGCCAGCGCCAGCGCAGCGTGCCCCGGTCGATCGCAGCGGCCGGCGACGGCGGGAAGGCATGCACCAGGTTGCCGTAGCTCCCCGCCGCCTCGATGCGCAGCGCCCGCTCGCCGTCGACCGTCTCGATCGCGAAACGGGTGACCGGCAGGCGCTGCCTCGGCAGCGTGGCCAGCGTCCAGGGCGGCAGCGGGTCCACGCTGGCGCCGGCGATCGGCGCGAGCACGGGCTCGGCGGCCGCGACGGCGACGGCCGCGCTGACCAGCAGCAACGCCGCCGGCAGGCGCCGGGCTGCTCGCGGGCTCACCCGCGCTCCCACGCGTGGTAGCGCTCGACCCAGCGCAACACCCCCTGCGGCGCATGCGCGCGCTTCCACTCGCCGGCCCGCGTGCACGCCGACGATGGTCACGCCCAGGATCGTGTCCTTGCCCGGCACGGTGAGCACCTTGACGAAGCCGTGCGCCGCGCTGTCGGCGATCGCGCGGTCGAGGTCGTCGAGGCCATAGCGCGTGACCTCGTAGGCCACGCCCTTTTCGCGCGCCTCCTGCTCGTTCAGGCCCACGCGCGCGATCTCGGGGTCGAGGAAGGTGCACCACGGGATCACGCGATAGTCGGCCTTGAAGCGCCTGAAGCGCCCGAACAGGCCGTTGACCGCGGCGTACCACGCCTGGTGCGACGCGGTGTGGGTGAACTGGAACGGACCGGCCACGTCGCCGGCGGCGAGGATGTTGGGATAGATCGTCTGCAGGTGCTCGTCGGTCTCGATCACCCGGTTCGTCGGGATGCCGAGCTCCTCGAGGCCGAAGCCCTTGAGGCGCGCCGCGCGGCCCACGGCGCACAGCAGCACGTCGAACTCGATCTCGCGCTCGGCGCCGCCCGCCTCGACGGTGATCGTGCGGCGCACGGAGCCGTCGGCGGCCACGGTCCTGGCACAGCGCAGCGCCTTGTGGCCGGTAAGCACGGTGACGCCCGAGCCTTCGAGCGACTCGCGGGCGATCACCGACACCTCCTCGTCCTCGCGCACCATCACGCGCGGCGCCATCTCGACCTGGGTGACCTGCGAGCCCAGCCGCGCGAAGGCCAGCGCCAGCTCGCAGCCGATCGGCCCGCCACCCAGCACCACGAGCCGCCGCGGCAGCTCGCGCAGGTCCCACAGCGTGTCGCTGGTGAGATACCCCACCTCGGTCAGCCCCGGCAGCGGCGGCACGAAGGGGGCCGCGCCGGTCGCCACCACGATGGAACGGGTCGACAGCACCTGCACCTCGCCCGAGGGTCGCGTGACCTGCACGTGCCACGGGTCGACGATCTTCGCGGTGCCCTGCACCACGTCGACGCCGAGCCCGGCGTAGCGCTCGACCGAGTCGTGCGGCTCGATCGCGGCGACCACCGACTTCACGCGCTCCATCACCTGGGCGAAGTCGACGGTGGCCTCGGCGCGCGCCACGCCGTAGGTCGTGCTGTGGCGCATCTGGTGCAGCAGGCTGGCGGTCTTGATCAGCGCCTTGCTCGGCACGCAGCCGTAGTTCAGGCAGTCG
>JALOSQ010000129.1 GCA_025458335.1 Ideonella sp. | reverse complement strand
GCTGCGCGAGCTGCACGGCTTCATCCACATGTTCGAGGACACGCCGGAGTTCGTGGCCCGGCACATCATCCGCGAGGCGCGCAGCTACCTCGACGGCCTCGCGCCGCCGTTCTTCAAGGCGCTGATGGGCTACGCGCAGGACGGGTCGTACTCGTGGCACTGCCCTGGCCACTCGGGGGGCGTCGCCTTCCTGAAGAGCCCGGTCGGGCAGATGTTCCACCAGTTCTTCGGCGAGAACCTGCTGCGCGCCGACGTGTGCAACGCGGTCGAGGAGCTCGGCCAACTGCTGGACCACACCGGCCCGGTGGCGCAGAGCGAGCGCAATGCGGCGCGGATCTTCAACGCCGACCACTGCTTCTTCGTCACCAACGGTACCAGCACCAGCAACAAGATGGTCTGGCACCACACCGTGGCGCCTGGCGACGTGGTGGTGGTCGACCGCAACTGCCACAAGTCGATCCTGCACTCGATCATCATGACCGGCGCCGTGCCGGTGTTCCTGCGGCCCACGCGCAACCACCTCGGCATCATCGGGCCGATCCCGCAGTCCGAGTTCACGCGCGAGACGATCGAGAAGAGGATCGCCGGCAATCCGCTGCTGGCCGGTGTCGACGCCTCGAAGGTCAAGCCGCGCATCCTCGCGCTGACCCAGGGCACCTACGACGGCATCCTCTACAACACCGAGGCGATCAAGTCGCAGCTCGACGGCTACGTCGACACGCTTCACTTCGACGAGGCCTGGCTGCCGCACGCGGCCTTCCACAAGTTCTACGGCACCTTCCATGCGATGGGCAAGAAGCGTCCGCGCCCGAAGGAGGCCGTGGTCTTCGCCACCCAGTCCACGCACAAGCTGCTCGCGGGCCTGAGCCAGGCCTCGCAGGTGCTGGTGCAGGACGCCCAGGGCCGCCGGCTCGACCGGCACCTGTTCAACGAGGCGTACCTGATGCACACCTCGACGAGTCCGCAGTACTCGATCATCGCCAGCTGCGACGTGGCCGCCGCGATGATGGAAGCGCCCGGCGGACCCGCGCTGGTCGAGGAGAGCATTGCCGAGTCGCTCGACTTCCGCCGGGCGATGCGCAAGGTCGAGGAGGAGTACGCCGGCGACTGGTGGTTCAGCGTCTGGGGCCCCGAGAAACTGACCACCGAGGGCATCGGCAAGCAGGCAGAGTGGCTGCTCAAGGCGGGCGCCGGGTGGCACGGCTTCGGCGCGATGGCCGACGGCTTCAACATGCTCGATCCGATCAAGTGCACGATCGTCACGCCGGGCCTCGACCTGTCCGGGAAGTTTGCGGCCACCGGGATTCCGGCCAGCATCGTCACCAAGTACCTGGCCGAGCACGGCGTGGTCGTCGAGAAGACGGGCCTCTACTCGTTCTTCATCATGTTCACCATCGGCATTACCAAGGGCCGATGGAACACGCTGCTGGCCGCGCTGCAGCAGTTCAAGGACGACTACGACCGCAACCAGCCCATGTGGCGGGTGCTGCCGGAGTTCGTGGCCGCCCATCCGCGGTACGAGCGGGTCGGCCTGCGCGACCTGTCGCAGTCGATCCACGAGACCTACGCCAAGAGTGACGTGGCGCGCCTCACGACCGAGGTCTACCTGTCCGACCTGCACCCGGCGATGAAGCCGAGCGACGCCTTCGCCCACATCGCCCACCGCCGCACCGAGCGCGTGCCGATCGACGAGCTCGAGGGCCGCATCACCACCTCGTTGCTCACGCCCTACCCGCCGGGCATTCCGCTGCTGATCCCGGGCGAGCGCTTCAACCGCCGCATCGTCGACTTCCTGCGCTTCGCCCGCGAGTTCAACGCGGCCTACCCGGGCTTCCACACCGACGTGCACGGCTTGGTCGAGGATGGGGGCGAGGGCGCGGACGCAGGCTACGCGGTGGATTGCGTGAGGGCTTGAGCCGCGCAGCGGGCGCCGCGCATCGAGCGCGAAGTCGTCACTGCGTGCCGACGCCGCGTTTGCGGCCGTCGCTCGCGCCGCTTCAGGCCACGTGCGAGATGAGCACCCCTGCGGCCGGCCGGACCTGGCCATCCGCCGGGTCGGCTGTCGCCCGGCCGGCAGCGAGCGGCTCACCGGCCGGTGTGCGCACGGCCACGCCGACGGCCAGTGTGTCCAGGGCCAGCAGGTGCAGGATGCGCGACAGCATCGACAGGAACTGGTGGACGTCCTCGCTGTGGTCGACGCCCACGCACACGCTGGCCCGCCGCGCCAACGGCGACTGGCTGGCGGTGATGGCGACGACCGGCACGCCGCGCTCGACGGCGACGGTGGCCGCCCGGTTCAGCTCGGGCGGGGTGCCCGAACTCGACACGAACAGCGCCACCGAGCCGGGTTCGAGCATGTCGGCGGCCATGCCGACCGTCGAGGCATCCACGTGTGCGGCAGAGGGGACACGCAGTCGCATGAACTTGTGCTGGGCGTCCAGCGCGACGATCGCGGAGTTGCCGACCGCGAAGATCTCGACGCGTTTCGCCTGCCGCAGCAGGGCGATGGCGCGGTCCACCGCCTCGACGTTCAGTGACTCGCGGAACTGCACGATGGCCGAGATGGTGTTGTCGAGGACCTTGGCGCTGAGGTCGGCCGTGCCGTCGTGCCGATGCACCTGAGTGCGCTGCACCGGCACCGTGCCGGTCAGGCCAGAGGCGAGCTTCAGCTTGAAGTCGGCAAGCCCCTGGAAGCCCAGGGTGCGGCAGAAGCGGATCACCGTCGGCTGGCTCACCTGCGCGCCCGAGGCGATCAGGCCGATCGGGTCGTTGAGCATCGAGCGCGGATTGTCGAGCACGTATCCGGCGACACGACGCTCGGCCGGCGATAGCGAGTCCCGGGCCGCGCGCACCCGTTCGAGCAGCGGGCTGCTGCCCTCGTTCGGCAGGTGGTGTGTCAGCAGCGAGGACACGCCGTGGAACGCCGGGTTGGGGCCGGTGATGACGTAGGTGGGAATCCTCGCGACGTAGCCCGTGAAGCGGCCCTTGGCCTCGAAGCGCTCCCGGAACGGCGAGCGGTCGAAGTACTCGCCGAGCCGCGGCACGATGCCTCCGCCGACGTAGATCCCGCCCGTGGCGCCGAGGGTGAGGGCTAGGTCCGAGGCCATCGTGCCGAGCATGGCGCAGAAGACGTCGAGGGCGTCACGGCACCGTGCGTCCTCGCCATCCAGGGCGCGGCGCACGATCTCCGCCGCCCCGAGCGGCGGCACGGGCCCGGGGCCGGCGCCTTCGGCAGCCAGGGCCTCATGGATCAGCTCCAGACCCGGGCCCGAGACCAGTCGCTCGGCCGAGACCCGCGGCAGCTTTCGCCACGCATACTGGAGGATCCGCACCTCGCGATCGTCGGCCGGGGCGAATCCCGCATGACCCCCTTCGGTGGCGAGCGTGACCCAGCGGTCACCGGTCGGGATCAGGCCCGAGACGCCCAGTCCGGTGCCGGGTCCGATCAGGCCGATCACCCCATCGGGCTGCGGTGACCCGCTGCCGACCTGCCTGCGTTCGTGACGAGACAGGTGCGGCAGCGCCATGGCGAGGGCGGTGAAGTTGTTGACCACCAGCAGCGTGCGCAACTTCAGCGCGGTCTGTGCCTCGCGTATGGAGAAGCACCAGTCCCGATTCGTCATCTGCACCCGGTCCCCTTCGACCGGGTTGGCGATCGCGATGGCGGCGTGGTCCGGCCGAGCACCGGGCAACTCGGCCAGGTAGGCCTCGACGACCTCGGTGAAGCCGCCGTACTCGTCGCACGCCAGGATCGCGATGTGCTCGAAGCGGCCTTCGATGCGCTCGACGCAGAAGCGCGCGTAGGTCGCCCCGATGTCCGCGAGCAGGCGAGGCTTGTCGGGACGCAGTGTGGTCATCGTGTCGCGTGTGGCGCTTCAGCGCCGGCCCACCGGCCCGTTGGCCGTGGCCAGGTCGAGCGCGCGGGAAGCCCCGAGCAGGGCCGGATGCGGCGCCGTGATCAGCCACGTCGGGATCGGGCGGAGGTACGCCGCGAAGCGGCCCTTCGACTCGAACCGCTCGCGAAAACGCTGCCGGTCGAAGGCCGTCCCGAGCTTCGCCACGACTCCGCCGCCGACGTACACGCCACCGTGCGCCCCGAGCGTGAGCGCGAGGTTCCCCGCGACGTTGCCCAGGAATGCGCTGAAGCGGCGCACCGTCTCCACGCAGTGCCCGTCCGAGCCGGCGCGGGCTGCTTCGCCGATCTCGGGTGCGGTCAGGGAGCGTGCCGGTGCGCCCGCGACCTCGCGAACGGCATCGTGCAGGGCGGACAGGCCCGGGCCGGAGAGCACACGCTCGGCCGAGACATGGCCGTGGCGCGCTCGCAGGCACGCCAGCAACGCGGCGTCGGCGTGGTCGGCTGCAGCGAGTGTGACGTGCCCGCCTTCGCCGGCGATCGGATGCCAACGGTCCTCGCCGCACGGAAGTAGCCCCGAGACGCCCAGTCCGGTGCCCGGGCCGAGCACGGCAAGTGGCGCACCGGCCGCCGCCGCACCGCCGCCGAGGCAATCGAGATCTGAAGGCAGCAGCAGGGGCAGGCTGAGCGCGAGCGCCGTGAAGTCGTTGACCGCCACGCAGCGGCCGGCGCCGACCGACTGTCGAAGGGCTTCGAGGGAGAAGGTCCAGGGGTGGTTGGTCAGGCGGACCTCGTCGCCTTGGATCGCGGTGGCCACCCCGATCGCGATGGCGGCCGGGGTCGGGAGCCCCTGGCCCTCCAGGTAGGCGCGGGCCGACGCGATGGCGCTGGCGTGATCGGCGCACCGGTGGGTCTCCAGACACCTGGGCTGTCCTTCGGCCGTGTCAAGCCAGGCCCAACGTGCGTGCGTGCCCCCGATGTCGCCGAGCAGGCGCGGGTGGTCGGGGCTGGATCGAGGCATGCGGCAGCCGTCCATCGATGAAGTCTGGATGTTGTCCGTGTATGTAGTGCGACAACAAAGATGACTTTAGAGTGCTGACCGACACCTGAGCAATACGGGACAAGTGATTGATTACCCTATAGAAACGATACGCCAGATCCGGCCAGCCCATCTGCGATGTAGGGTTATCCCGAGACTCAGTATGTAGTTTGGCTACTAAAGTCAGGCGCTGTCCATCAAAACGAACGGCCCCCGCCCCGACTGGCGAGGGGTCCTGCAGGAGACACGTCCGGTGCGCCTTTCTCGCGCGATGCCCGCCTGGGCACGGGTCCGCCAATGGGGCCTGGGATTGCTGGTGGCGCTTTTCGCGGCCGGCGCGTGGGCAGCAGACTGGTCGCGAGAGGTGCTTTACTTCGTCCTCGTTGACCGCTTCGCCGACGGTGATCCGTCCAACAACCGCGGCGTCGACCGCCGTAACCCCGGCGGCTGGCACGGGGGGGACCTCAAGGGCCTGACCGCCCAGCTCGACGAACTGCGGGACCTGGGGGTCACGGCGCTGTGGATCAACCCGGTCCAGCTGCAGCAGGCGCGCGGCATGCCCGCCCAGGCGCCGGGCGTGCAGCCGTTCCAGCACGAAGGCTTCCACGGGTACTGGATCCACGACTTCCAGGCGATGGAGCCGCGCTTCGGCAGCGTCGACGACCTCAAGCGGCTGGTCGACGCGGCCCGCGAGCGAGGCATCAAGGTGCTGCTGGACGTGGTCTACAACCACACGGGCTACACCTCGAGGTACAGCGGGCGCCGCACCGCCGATGGCCAGCCTTGGATCCGCCTGGGCGAGGGCAACTGCGAGGTCGACGCCGTGACCTGCGCGGTGGGCGGCCTGCCGGACCTGCGTGTCGAGCTTCCCGAGGTGCGCGACCACGTGCTGGACGCCAACATCGCGCTGGCCCGGCAGGCGGGTGTCGCCGGCTTCCGCCTCGACACGTACAAGCACATCGGCAGCGACTTCTGGGCCGAGCATCGCCGCCGCACGCGAGACCAGCTCGGCCGCGACTTCTTCCTGCTGGCGGAGTACTGGGGAGGAACGGCCCAATCGCTCGACGGCTTCTTCGAGCGTGACGAAGTCGACTCGGGCTTCGACTTCAGCTTCAAGGGGAGCTGCGAGGCCTGGGTGCAGGGCCGCGGGCGCAGCGTGGCGTTTGGCGCCTATCTGCGCTCGCGCCACCAGGTGCGCACCGGCTACCACCTGGCGCACTACCTCTCGAGCCACGACGAGCCCATGATGCTCGGCAACCTGGGGGGCGACCGCGAGCGGTTCCGCCTGTGCGTGGCGCTGCAGATGACCTCGCTCGGGATCCCGGTCATCTACTACGGCGAGGAAGTCGCTCGAGGCGGGCACGACTGGCCGCTCAACCGCAACGACATGCCCTGGGGCTCGCGCGACGTCCTGCCGGGCAAAGGCATCCCGCGAGACGAGGCCATGCGCAGCTACTACAAGCAGCTCATCGCCGTGCGCCGCGAGCACCTGGCGCTGACCCGCGGCAGCTTCACGCTGCTGACGGGCCCACAGGACCCGGTGCTGGCCTTCCTGCGGCGCGACGCCGGCAGCGGCGACCAGGTGCTCGTGCTGGTCAACCGCGAAGACCGCCCGGTCGAGGTCGACGTCCCGGCCGGTGACTCGTGGGGAGCGCCGGCGGCTCGCGACCGCCTGGCCGGCGGTGCCGTGGCTCTGGCCTGAGACGCGCGGCCATGGCCTCGATCACGCTCGAACACATCGGCAAGTCGTACACGGCCGGCGTTGATGTCATCCGCGACCTGAGCTTCGACATCCGCGACGGTGAGTTCATGGTCTTCGTCGGACCGTCGGGCTGCGGCAAGAGCACGGTGCTGCGCATGATCGCGGGCCTCGAGACGGTGACCAGCGGCACGCTCAAGATCGGCGACCGCGTGGTCAACGATGTGCACCCGAAGGACCGGGACATCGCGATGGTCTTCCAGAGCTACGCGCTGTACCCGCACATGACGGTGTACGACAACATCGCGTTCGGCCTGCAGATCCGCAAGATCCCCGAGGACGAGATCAAGAAGCGCGTTCAGGAGGCGGCCGACACCCTCGGCCTCAACGCCTACCTCGACCGCAAGCCCAAGGCGCTGTCGGGCGGCCAGCGCCAACGCGTGGCGCTCGGCCGCGCGATCGTGCGCAACCCCAGCGTGTTCCTGTTCGACGAGCCGCTGTCGAACCTCGACGCGGAACTTCGCGTGCACATGCGGGCCGAGCTGTCCAAGCTGCAGAGGCGCCTGAAGACGACGACCGTCTACGTGACCCATGACCAGGTGGAGGCGATGACGATGGGCCATCGCATCGCCGTCCTGCGCCCGTGCGGCACCGACCCGAAGGTGAGCAACCTCACCCAGATCGGAGGCGATGACGATGGGCCATCGCATCGCCGTCCTGCGCCCGTGCGGCACCGACCCGAAGGTGAGCAACCTCACCCAGATCGGCACGCCGATGGAGATCTACGACACGCCGGCCAACGTCTTCACCGCCGGGTTCATGGGCACGCCCAAGATGAACCTGCTCAAGGCCAAGCTCACCGACGATGGGCACGACGTGATGTTCTATGGCGTGCGCATGCCGGTGTCGGACGCGTTCCGGGCGGCCGCGCAGAAGCACCGGGGTCGCGACGTGATCCTCGGCATCCGCCCCGAGCACGTCGGCGCGGCGCACGAGATCGACTGGAAGAGCGACACGAGCGTGACCGGGGCGGTCGAGATCCTCGAGCCGCTCGGGCACGAAGTCATCGTGCACTTCCAGGTGCAAGGCGAGACCGTCTCCGGGCGGCTGCGCAGCCACACGGCACTGCCGGCGCCGGGGGAACCGATCACCCTGCAGGTGCGAACCGAGGCAATGCACCTGTTCGATCCGACCACCGAGCAGCGTCTCGCCTGAGCTGCTGCTCCAGCCTTTCGACTCGTCCCGCATCCCGAACCACGAGGACTACCCGATGAAGACCCTGATCCGCACCACCGTGGCCCTGGGCGCGCTGGCCTTCGGCGCCGCGGCCTTCGCCCAGTCCGCCGCCAAGGAACTGGTGGTCTGGCACGCCTACCGCGCCGCCGAGAAGGCGGCGTTCGAGAAGGTCCTCGAGAACTTCGCGAAGACCCCGGCCGCCAAGGGCTTCAAGGTGTCGCCGCTGGCGATCCCGTACGACGCCTATGCCGACAAGATCAGTGCTGCGGTGCCGCGTGGCAAGGGGCCGGACGTGTTCATCTACGCCCAGGATCGCCTGGGTGGATGGATCGAGGCGGGCAAGACGGTCGAGCCGATCGACTTCTTCGTCGACAAGGCCACGCGTGACCGGCTGCTGCCCGGAATGATCGACGCGATGACCTACAAGGGTGGGGTGTGGGGGCTGCCGATCAACTACAAGATGCCCACCCTCATCTACAACAAGGACCTCGTCAAGACGCCGCCCAAGACCACCGGCGAGATGATCCAGATCGCCAAGGGGCTGACGAACGCCCAGTCCGGCCGCTACGGGCTGGCCTATTGGTTCACCAATTTCTACTTCCACTCGGCGCTGATGAACGCGTTCGGGGGGTCGGTGTTCGACAAGTCCGGAAAGCTGACCCTGAACAGCCCGGCCAACGTCGCCTCGCTGAACCAGATGATGACCTGGTACAAGAAGGACGGCGTGATGCCCACGGAGCCGAGCGAGGCGCTGATCGCCTCGATGTTCAACGAGGGCAAGGCGGCCATGGTGATCAACGGACCCTGGTTCGTCGGCGACATCGACAAGAAGATCAACGTCGGCTTCGCGCCCTTGCCCGTGGTCGACGCCACCAAGAAGCCATTGCGGCCCTGGATGACGATCGAAGGCGCGTACATCGCGGCAAGCTCGGCCCACAAGGACGTCGCGTACGAACTGGTCAAGTACCTCACCAGCGAGGAGGCCGGCCTGGTCCTGGCGATCGAGGGGCGCCAGCTGCACACCAACAAGGCGATCTACGCGAACCCCAAGGTCAGCGGCGACCCGGTACTCAAGGCCTTCCGGGAGCAACTCGACAACGCCGAGCCAATGCCCAACCGGCCTGAGATGACCATGGTCTGGTCGCCCGCGACGACCGCGATGAACAAGATCGTGAAGGGCAACGCAACGCCCGAGGCGGCGCTCAAGGAGGCCGCCGGGACGGTGCAGGACAGCATCAACGCGCTGCGCAAGACGAAGTGAGCCGCCTGCCCCGGCTCGACGCCTGACCGGCCTTCCGCTTCCGATGGCCTTCCTGTCCCGCACCGCCGCCCTCGGCCTGGCCGCCGCCGTGGCCGTCGTGCTGGCGCTCACCACCTGGCTGCACGCCAGCGTGACGCGCGACCTCGCCGGCCAGCAGGCCGAGCGCGAGGCGGTGCTGCTGACCACGGCGATGGCCGGATCCCTGGCCGACGTGGGTGACGAGGTCGACCGCCCGGTCGTGGCAGGGCGGCTGGGGGTGTGGACCGAGGCGTACGGCCGCATCGTCTCGGCTCGCGTGGTCAGCGGGCGGGAGCTGATCGCCTCGACACAGGCCGCGGACCAGGCGCCTCGCACCTTGCAGCGCGAAGAGAAACCCCTCTTCGATCTGGCCAACGAACTGCGAGCCGCGGGCGAGACGAACACGGCCGAAGGCGGCGTACGCAAGAGAACCGTCCGCAGTGAAGACCACCGCGACGGCACCCGGACGGTCTCGGTGCCCTGGGTGGTCGAGGGCGCCGTGCAAGGCATGGTGCAGGTCACGGTTCGCAGCGCGACCGGCCAGCCGGCTGCGGGCGCCGTGGTGGGCTGGGGCTGGATCGCGGGACTGCTCGCGGCGGCGCTGGGTATCGGGGCGTTGTTGCGCGTGGACGAGGCGCGGCGATTCGACCTGCCACGCCTGATCGCGTTTGGCGCGTTCGCCGTGCTCGTCATTTCGTTCCAGCAACACCTGCTGGGCGCCATGGGGGACCGACTTCAGCAGTCCGAGGCAAAGGTCGGCCAGTTGCAGGCCCAGGCGCTCGAGACGTTCACCCGGGCCACCGTGGGAACCGACGACCTGCCGATCGCCACGGACACCGGTGCCAGCGTGTGGGACGTCGACGCATTCGGCCGATCTCGCGGCGTGCTGGACGCCAGCGGCGAGCCCCTTGCGCGTACGGGTCCGACAGCCGAGGAAAGCCACGCCGCGTTCCTGCGCGCGGTGTTCTGGGGCGTCAACGCGCTTGGCCTGGCCGTCCTGCTGTTCTTCGTGCAGGGCTACGCCCGGCGAACCCTCCAGGCCCTGCGGGCGAATGCGACGGCCTACGCCTACGTGGCGCCCGCGATGATCGGGATGCTCGTGCTGGTGTTCTTCCCGTTCTTCTACGGCATCGCGCTGGCCTTCACCGACACCACGCTGTTCAACGAGAACCTGCCGTTCCGCGAGCGCTGGGTCGGCCTGGACAACTTCTTCGCCATCCTCGGCGACTTCAACATCGTCACGACGACCGAGGCCGGGACGGTCTGGAACTACCAGAACTTCTACTGGACCCTGATGGTGACGATCGTGTGGACCGTCACCAACGTGACGGTGGGCGTGACCTTCGGCTTCCTGCTGGCGATGGCCCTGAACACCGAGGGCTTGCGCGGCAAGACGATCTACCGGGTCCTGCTCATCCTGCCCTGGGCGATTCCGAACTACATCACCGCGCTGGTCTGGCGCGGCATGTTCCACCCGCAGTTCGGGGTGATCAACCAGGTGCTGCAGATGTTCGGCATGGAGCCGGTGCGCTGGTTCGACGGCGTCGTGAGCTCCTTCATGACCGGGCTCATCACCAACGGGTGGCTCAGCTTCCCGTTCATGATGGTCGTGATCCTGGGCGCGCTGCAGTCGATCCCGCGCGACATGTACGAGGCAGCCGAGGTGGAAGGGGCGAGCAAGTGGCAGCAGCTGCGCCGCATCACGCTGCCGCTGCTGCGGCCCACGCTGGTGCCCGCCATCGTGCTGTCCGTGGTGTGGACGTTCAACATGTTCAACATCATCTTCCTGGTCAGCGGCGGCGAGCCGGGCGGCGCCAACGAGATCCTGATCACCAAGGCCTACAAGATCGCGTTCGAGCAGTACCAGTACGCCTATGCGGCCGCGTACTCCACGGTGATCTTCGCGATCCTGCTGATCTACGGCTACTTCCAGACGCGGGTGACCCGCGCCACGGAGAGCTACTGACATGGCGCTGCACAAGCCCCGGACGCACCTGTGGCTGCACGTGGCGCTGATCAGCTTCACGCTGCTGACGATCTACCCGGTGCTGTGGGTGCTGGCGCTGGCGTTCTCGGGCCAGCAGAGCGTGGGCATCGTCGACCTGCCGAACGACCCCACCTTCTGGGACCGGCTGCGTGCGGTCGTGCCCTGGCCGGCGCATTTCTCGATCAAGAACTTCATCGAGGTCATGACCGAGCAGCCGTTCGGGCGCTGGCTGCTCAACAGCGTGATCGTCTCGCTCATGACCACGGTGCTGGGCGTTTTCCTCGCCTGCACCGCGGCGTACGCGTTCAGCCGATTCCGGTTTGCAGGGCGCGACGCGGGGATGCTGGCCTTCCTGGTGAGCCAGATGTTCCCGGGCACGCTGATGCTGATCCCGCTGTTCATCATCATCGTGAAGTGGCTCGGGCTGGGCAACACGTTCTGGGGCCTGGTGATCGTCTACGCGACCACCGCGATCCCGTTCTGCGTGTGGATGCTCAAGGGCTACTTCGACACGATCCCGATCGACATCGAGGAGTCGGCGCGCATCGACGGGGCATCGCCCCAGACGATCTTCTTCCGGATCATCCTGCCGCTGGCCAAGCCGGCCATCGCGATCACTGCGCTGTTCTCGTTCATGACGGCGTGGAACGAATTCATCCTCGCCTCGGTGTTCATGGAGAGCGAGGACAACTACACGGCACCGGTCGGGCTGCGCTTCTTCGTGGGCGGGTTCTCGTCCCAGTGGGGCTTCTTCGCCGCCGGCTCGGTCATCGTGTCGCTGCCCGTCGTGATCCTGTTCATGTACCTGCAGAAGTACCTCGTCTCCGGCCTGACCGCCGGCAGCGTGAAGTAGTCCCACCCGTGAGAGGAGACCCCGAGATGAAACGCAGATTCCCCCTTCGCGCCATCGGCCTTGCCACTGCCATGGCGTTCGGCTCCATGGCGGCACACGCCGTCGAGTTCAGCGACCCCCGAGGCGACGACAAGGGCCCCGGCAAGTACGTCTATCCCACGGACGGCGTCTACAAGTCAGGCTCGTTCGACCTGGTGAAGTTCAAGGCCGAGAAGAGCGGCGCGAACGTCGACTTCGCCGTCGACGTCGGCGCCAACCTGGAAGACCCCTGGGGCATGGGCGGCGGGTTCGCGGTCCAGATGGTGTTCGTGTTCATCAAGACCGGCGCGCCGGGGGGCTACAAGGACGCGCCCGCCGGCCTGAACATCCAGTTCGCCCCCGGCCACGAGTGGAACAAGGTGGTCGTGCTGTCGCCGCAGAAGAAGGCGCGCGTGACGAGCGAGGCCGAGGCCAAGCTCGGCGCGATGGCCAAGGACGTGGTGGTGCCCAACATCACCCGCGGGCGCGGCCGGACGATCAGTGGCTCGGTCCCGCTGTCCGAACTCGGCGGCGACGGCAACGTCGACGGCTGGAGCTACCAGGTGGTGATGCAGTCCAACGAGGGTTTCCCGGCCGCCACCGACTTCCTCACCCGCAAGGTCAACGAGTACGAAGGCCAGCACCGCTGGGGCGGCGGCCACGACGGCGACTGTGACCCGCACGTCATGGACGTGCTCGATGGCCCGGATGCCAAGCAGGCCGAGATGCTCGCGTTCCAGTGCGGCCCCAATGGCGAGCGCACCAAGATGGCCACGCTCAAGCTCATCAAGAAGTGATTCCCACCCCCCCCACCACGAGAGGAGACATGCGCATGAAAAGACACACCCTGACGCCGGTCGCCGCCGCGATCGGCATGGCCCTGGCCGCCCCGGCCCTCGCCGTGAACATCGACTTCGGCGGCTCGAACCTGTACATGAAGTTCCTCGACGGGGACCAGCGGCGCGTCGACGTCGGCACCCCCCCCTGTACATGAAGTTCCTCGACGGGGACCAGCGGCGCGTCGACGTCGGCACCCCCCCGTCGGGCGGCAATGGCGCCACGAGCGGGGGCAACGACAACGGTCAGTGGACCGAGTTCGAGCTGCGCATCAAGGCGACCATCTCCAAGCAGGTCGAGGCCGGCCTGCGGCTGCAAAGCCGCAGTCCGTCGGCCTACTGGACCGACTTCGGGGGCTTCGGCGACGCAGAAGGCACCGCGACCCGCTCGGCCAACATGAAGGCCCGCGGCGGGTATGTCCTGCTGACCCCG
>JALOSQ010000128.1 GCA_025458335.1 Ideonella sp. | reverse complement strand
CGCCGCGGCTGGGGTCGCGAGCGCCACCGGTGCCACCAGCGCCGCGCTGCCGCGCGAGCGCACCTGGGCCGGCGAGTTCCGCGTCGAGGCCTTCCGCGTGCCGCTGATCGAGGCGCGCCTGGTGCCGCCGCCCGCGGTGCCGCCGGGCGCGCGCGAGCTCACGCTGGGCGTGCAGATGAGCTACCTCGCCGGCGGCGGTGTGCAGGCCCCGGGCACTTCGCTGAGCGCGCTGCTGGCGCCGCGCGGCGTGGCCTTCGAGGGCTACGACGGCTGGCGCTTCGACGCGCCGCGCACGGTGCGCGAAGGCGTGGCCGCGGGGCCCGACGACGAGGAGGCCGCACCGGCGGCCGAGGCTGGCCGCCTGGTGGTCGACAAGCAGCCGGTGGCGACCGACCGCCAGGGCGCCGCGCAGGTGCTGCTGCGGGACCTGCCCGCGATCGACCGGCCGAGCGAGCTGCTGGCCGAACTGCGCTTCACCGACCCGAGCGGCGAGACCCAGACGGTCGCGCGCCGCGTGGCCCTGTGGCCGAGCGCGGTGGTGGTGGGACTGCGCGCGCCGCCATGGGCGCGGCAGGGCACGCGCACCGCGGTCGACGTGGTCGCGCTCGATACCGCGGGCGTGCCGCAGCGCGGCCAGGCGGTGCAGGTGCGGGGCCGGCTGGTGCAGGTGTCGAGCACCCGCAAGCGCCTGGTGGGCGGCTTCTATGCCTACGAGAACCGCACCGATGTGCGCGACCTGGGCGTGGTCTGCGAGGGGCGCAGCGACGAGCGCGGCCAGCTGCGCTGCGAGGCGGTGCTCGCCGCGCCGGGCGAGGTCGAGCTGATCGCCGAGGCGCGCGATGCGTCCGGCCGCGTGGCGCGGGCGGCGACCTCGGTGTGGGTGACGCGCGCCGGCGACCTGTGGTTCGGCCAGGACGACGACGATCGCATCGACCTCGTGCCCGAGAAGCGCCGCGTGGCGCCGGGCGAGACCGCGCGCCTGCAGGTGCGCTCGCCGTTCCGCGAGGCGACGGCGCTGGTGTCGATCGAGCGCGAGGGCGTGATCGACACCCGCGTGGTCACCCTGCGCGGCGACGACCCGACGGTCGAGGTGAAGGTCGACCCGGCCTGGACCCCGAACGTCGTGGTCTCGGTGCTCGCGGTGCGCGGGCGCATCCGGTCGGTGCCGTGGACCTCGTTCTTCGACTGGGGCTGGCGCGAGCCGGTGGCCTGGTGGCGGGCCTGGCGCGACGAAGGGCCGCAGCACCAGCCTCCCACCCCGCTGGTCGACCTCGCCAAGCCATCGTTCAAGCTCGGCGCGACGATGCTCGCGGTCGGCGGGGCGCGTCACGACCTGCAGGTGAGCGTGGTGCCGGACGCGCCCCGCTACGCGATCCGCCAGACCGCCCAGGTGCGCGTGCGCGTCACGCGCGACGGGCAGCCGCTGTCCGCGCCAGCGCAGGCCGGCGCCGCGCCGGTGGTCGACGTGGCTTTCGCGGCGGTCGACGAGGGCCTGCTTGCGCTCGCCGACAACCCGTCGTGGGACCTCAAGGCCGGCCTGCTGCGCGAGCGCCCGTGGGGCGTGTCGACCAGCACCGCGCACGGGGAGATCGTCGGCCGGCGCCATTACGGCCGCAAGGCGGTGGCGGCGGGCGGCGGCGGCGGGCGCGGGGCAACGCGCGAGCTGTTCGACACGCTGCTCGTGTGGAAGGCCAGCGTCGCGCTCGACGCGAACGGCGAGGCCGTGGTGCCGGTGCCGCTGAATGACTCGCTGACACGCTTCCGTCTGGTGGCGGTGGCCGATGCGCTGATTGCCGAGGGGCCCGGCGAGCCGCTGCCCGCCTTCGGCACGGGCAGCGCGACGATCGAGGTGAGCCAGGACCTGCAGGTGCTGCCGGGGCTGCCGCTGCTGATGCGCGAGGGCGACCGGCTCGACGCGCTGCTGACGGTGCGCAACACCACCCCGCGCCCGATGTCGCTCGACGTGCGCCTGCGCGGCCTGGCCGTTGCACGGCCGGGCGGGACCGCGCCGCCGGTGATCGCCCCGCCGCCGCAGTCCGTCCAGGTGGCCGCCGGCGCCGCGGCCGAACTGCGCTTCGCGATCGAGGTGCCGCCCGAGGTGGCTGCGATCGAATGGGAGGCCGTGGCCGAGGAGGCCGGCGCCGGGCCCGCGCGGGCGACCGACCGGGTGCGCCGTCGCGTGCCGGTCGCCGCCGCGGTGCCGCTGCGGGTGCAGCAGGCCACGATCGCGCCCGTGGCCGCCGACTCGGCGCTGGCGGTGCCGGTCGCGCCGCCGCCGGGGGCGCTGACGTCGGGCGGCGTGGCGCGCGGCGGCGTGCAGGTGGCGCTGCGGCCCCGCCTCGCCGACGGCTTGCCCGGGCTGGTGCGCTGGTTCGAGGCCTACCCGTATTCGTGCCTCGAGCAGCGCGCCTCGCGCGCCCTCGCGCTCGACGACCGCGCGGGCTGGGAGGCGCTGGTCGCCACGCTGCCGGCGCACCTCGACGCCGACGGACTGGCCGCGTTCTTCCCACTGGCCGCCGGTGAGGGCATCGGCCCGGGGCGCGGCAGCGACCGCCTCACCGCGCACCTGGTGGCGGCGGCCCACGAGGCCGGTGCGGTCTGGCCGGCGGAGGTGCTCGAGCCGATGCTCGGCGGCCTGCTGGCCTTCGTCGAAGGGCGCCTGGAGCGGCGCGGCTTCGCGCCGCCGGCGTCGCGCGGGCTCGACCGCGACGTGCGCCGGCTGGCGGCGCTGGAGGCCTTGTCGAGGCACGGCCGGGCCGAGGCACGCCACCTCGGCACGTTGCGCGTGGACCTGGCGGCCTGGCCGACCGCGGCGCTGATCGACTGGCTCGCGGTGCTGCGCCGCGTGCCGCGCGTGCCCGAGGCCGCGCGGCGTGCCGACGAGGCGCGCGCCGCGCTGCGGCAGCGCCTGGACTTCAGCGGCACGACCCTGCGCTTCTCGCGCGAGGCCGAGGACCTGTGGTGGTGGAGCCTGGACAGCCCCGACGGCAACGCCGCGCGCCTCGTGCTCGCGGCGGTCGACGACCCGGCCTGGGCCGACGACCTGCCCCGCCTGGTCACCGGGCACCTGGGGCGACAGCGCGACGGCGCCTGGCTCACCACCACCGCCAACCTGTGGAGCGCACTGGCGCTGCGGCGTTTCTCGCAGCGCTTCGAGTCGACGCCGGTGGCCGGCCGCACGGTGGCCGCGCTGGCAGGCGTGGAGCAGGTGCACGACTGGACGCCTGAGCCCGCCGGCGGTGTGCTGACCTTTGCCTGGACCGGCGCCGGGCCGGCGACGCTCGCACTGCGGCACGAGGGGCCGGGCCGGCCGTGGGTGACCCTCCAGGCCGAGGCCGCGGTGCCGCTCACTGCGCCGCGCCGCGCCGGCTACGGGATCGAGCGCCGCGTCGTCGCGGTGGACCGGCGCACGCCCGACGCCTGGTCGCGTGGCGACGTGCTGCGCGTGCGGCTCGAGATCGAGGCCGCGGCCGACATGAGCTGGGTCGTCGTCGACGACCCCGTCCCGGCGGGCGCGACGGTGCTCGGCTCGGGCCTCGCCCGGGACTCGGTGATCGCGCAGCGCGACGAGGGGCGCGAGGCGCAGCGCGACGGCACCGCCCTCGCGGTCGCCCCGACCTACGTCGAGCGCACGGCGGGGGCCTGGCGCGCCTATTTCGAGTGGTTGCCGCGCGGGCGCCACGTGCTCGAGTACACGGTGCGCCTGAACCAGCCGGGTCGTTTCGGTCTGCCGCCGACGCGGGTCGAGGCCATGTACGCGCCGGACCGCTTCGGCGAGGCGCCCAACGCGGCGCTGGAGGTGCGTCCGTGAGCCTCGCGCGCCTCGCGCGGCTCGCGATCGCGCTGCCGGTCCTGGTGGCGCCGGCCGCCGCGGCGCTGCCGAGCTTCGAGGCGGTGCGGTCGGCGCACCGACCGTCGGACCTCTGGATCCTGGACCGGCACGGCCAGCCGCTGCAAAGCCTGCGCGTGGACCACGAGGCGCGCCGCCTCGACTGGGTGCTGCTCGAGGACGTGTCGCCCGCGATGCGGACCGCGCTCGTGCTCAGCGAGGACCGGCGCTTCTGGGCCCACAGCGGCGTCGACTGGCGCGCGGCGGCCGCCGCCGCATGGGCGAATGCCTGGAACACGCGCACGCGCGGGGCGTCGACGATCACGATGCAGCTGGCCGGCCTGCTCGAGCCGCGCATGGCCCGGCCGGCCGGCGGGCGCGACTGGCCGGGCAAGGTCGACCAGGCGTGGACCGCGCTGCAGCTGGAGCGTCGCTGGAGCAAGGCGCAGATCCTGGAGGCGTATCTCAACCTCGTGCCCTGGCGCGGCGAGCTGGTGGGCCTGGGCGCGATGTCGCAGACCCTGTTCGGCAAGTTCGCGCACGGGCTGGACACCCACGAGGCCGCGATCGCGGCCGTGCTCGTGCGCGCGCCCAATGCGCCGGCGCCCGATGTCGCCCGCCGGGCCTGCGCGGTCCTGCGCGAGCAGGGCGAAGGCTGCGACGGCGTGGTCGCGATGGCCGAGCGCGCGCTGGCGCGGCGCGGCGGCATGCCGATCGGCCCGCAGCTTGCCCCTCAGGCGGCGCGCGAGGCCCTGCGCCAGGCGCACGAGCGGGTCGAGGCCGGCGAACGCCGGCTGCCGACCACGCTCGACGCGCGCGTGCAGGCGATCGCGGTGCAGGCCCTGCGCCAGCAGCTCGGCGAGCTGGCGGGTCGCCAGGTGCAGGACGGCGCGGTGGTGGTGCTCGACAACGTCCGCGGTGAGGTGCTGGCCTGGGTCGGCGCGGCCGGCGAGTCCGCGTCGTCGCAGGTCGACGGGGTGCGCGCGGCGCGGCAGCCGGGCTCGACCCTCAAGCCCTTCGTGTATGCGCTGGCCTTCGAGCAGCGGCGGGTGACCGCGGCCACGCTGCTGGCCGACACCCCCGCCCAGATCGCGACCGCCACGGGCGCGTACCGGCCGCAGAACTACGAAGGCGATTTCAAGGGCTGGGTCAGCGCACGCACGGCGCTGGGTTCGAGCCTCAACCTGCCGGCGGTGCGGGTCGGGCAGATGGTCGGCGTCGATGCCCTGCACGAGCGGCTGCGCGCGCTCGGACTGGACCTGCCGCAGCCGCCGGGCCACTACGGGGCGTCGCTGGCGCTGGGCAGCGCCGACGTGTCGCTGCTGGCGATGGCCGCGGCCTATCGGGCCTTCGCGACCGGCGGGCGCTGGTCCGCGCCGGTCCTGGTCGGCCCCGCGCCGGACCGGGCGGGGAGCGCACAGCCGGCGCGGCGTGTCTGGAGCCCCGCTGTCGCCGCGCTGGTGACTGACATCCTGGCCGACGACGCCGCGCGCGCGGCCACCTTCGGGCTCGACAGCGCGCTGGCCACGCGCGGCTTCGCCGCGGTCAAGACGGGCACGAGCAAGGACCTGCGCGACAACTGGTGCGTGGGCTTCACCGACCGCTACACCGTCGCAGTGTGGGTCGGCAACGCGGACGGCCAGCCGATGCAGCGCGTCAGCGGCGTGAGCGGCGCGGCGCCCGCCTGGGCGGCGATCGTCCGGGCGCTGCACGACGGCGCGCCCTCGCACCCACCGCGCGGCGGGCCGGCGGCCACCGGACTGGTCGCCGCCGAGGTCGTCTTCGACCGCGAGTCCGCGCGGCACGACGCGCCGCGACGCGAGTGGTTCCTGCCGGGGACCGCGCCGCGGGACCGGCGGCTGGCCGCCGTGCCCGAGCGCTGGCAGCGCTTCGGCATCGCGCAGCCGGGCGACGGCAGCGTCTACGCGATCGACCCCGACCTGCCGCCGGGGCGCCAGCGCCTGCGCTTCGAGGGCGAGGCGGGCGAGTGGCGGCTGGGCGGCGAGCGCCTGGGGCGCGGCACGGCAGTCGAGTGGCTGCCGCGACCGGGTCGCCACGAACTCGAGTGGACCAGCGCCGACGGGCGGCGTCATGAGCGCGTTCGCTTCGAGGTGCGGGCGCCGCTCCTGCCGCGCCCGGCCGCGCCGATCGAGGCGGTCAGGCGCGACGTGCGGACGCGGAGCTGAACAGCCGCTCGAGCGCCAGGTCGATCACCAGGCCGCAGACGCTGTAGATCAGCGAGCCGAGCAGCGCGGCGCCGAAGCTGCGCACGCCGAAGCCGTCGAGCAGGCTGGCGGCCCAATAGAACATCACCGCGTTGATGACGAACAGGAACAGGCCCAGGGTCAGCAGCGTGATCGGCAGCGTGAGCAGCACCAGGAGCGGCCGCACCAGCGTGTTGAACACGCCGATCACGAACGCGGCGATCAGCGCGGCGCCGAAGCTCTGGACCGTCACCCCGGGATACAGGTAGGCGACCAGCAGCAAGGCGCAGGCGAGGAGGAACCAGCGGGTGATCAGCTTCATGGGCACCATCGTACGCGGCCCGTGCGTCGCCGTCCGCCGGCGCCGGACCCCCCGCCGACGCACCGCCACCCGTGCGGATCCCACGCCGTCTGCCCCCCCGCTGCACAGGGGATTGGGGAGCGAGATGGCCGCCTGCGCGAGAATCCGATGATCCGAAGAGGGAGTAGCGAGCGACGCCCGTCGCCGCGCCAGCCCGTCACCACGGACCCCGCCCCGCCATAGAGGGCGGGTCCCGGGCCCGCAGAGCCACCGCTGTCGAGGCGGCTTCCCGCAAGACTTTTCGGGCCCGCAGCCGCCTCGTGCGCGCTGCCCGTCCTGCCAATGCCGTCTTGAGGAGGAGTGTCCATGGACACGATCGCGCCGACCTGGCTCTGGGTCTTCTTCGTCGTTTCCGTCATCGTCGCCCTGTTC
>JALOSQ010000127.1 GCA_025458335.1 Ideonella sp. | reverse complement strand
GCGCCGCCACTCGAGCCACCCGCGCTGACGGCCGGGTCCCACGCGTTGCGGGTCGTGCCGAACAGTTCGTTGAAGGTGTGCGATCCCAGGCCGAACTCCGGCACGTTGGTCTTGCCGATCACGATGCAGCCGGCGGCCTTCATGCGTGCCGTCATCAACCCGTCTTCGCGCGCCACGGCGTCGGCCAGCAGCGGGCTGCCGAACGTGGTCGCGAAGCCGGCCACCGGCGCCGCATCCTTGATGGCCTGCGGCAGGCCGTGCATCCAGCCCATCGACTCGCCGCGCGCGAGCTGGGCGTCCCTTTCGTCGGCCAGCGCGAGCACCTGGTCGTCGGGCATCAGCTGCACGATCGCGTTGAGGGCCGGGTTGAACCGGTGGATGCGCGTCAGGTAGGCGTGCATCACCTCGCGGCACGAGACTTCCCGCGCGTGGATCGCGCGCGACAGCGCCAGCGCATCGAGGCCGGTCGGGTCACCGCTCTCGGGGGTCGTCATCGGGGCTCCTCTCGCCACGGCCGCTCGAGACCGGTGGCGGCGACGATTCTGGACGATGCCGCCGCCCATCCGGCGACGCCCCGGGCGCGATCTTGGGTGGTGGGCCGGTGGGGATGGATCGCGACGAGCGACACTGCAACCAATGCCTGAAGCCTGCCGACGGTCTGTGTCTGCGCCCGCCCCCGCCGCGACCCTCGCCGACCGCGTCGGGCCCCTCGCCCGGCTGCGGCTCTCCCGGCGCCAGCTCGTCGGCCGTGGGCTCGCGGCGGCCCTGCTCGGCCCGACGGTCTGGACGGCCAGCAGCGCCGCCGACTGGAGCGTCCTGCCCTTTTCGCAGAAGCTCGACATGGCGGTGGTGCGCGCGGTCGTGCGCACGCCGCCCGGGCAGCTGCTGGCGGCGATCGACCGTCGGGGCGTGCGCGTGCTACGGGTCCGGACGGCCGCGTCGGGCCGCCCCGTGAACCCCGTGCTCGCGCCCGCGCCGCTGGCCGAGGCCGACCTGCTGCTGCGAGCGGAGTTCCTCGACCGCTACGAGGGGCGCGTCGTGCTGCGGGGCGACCCGTTCTGCGAGGTCCCGCGTGACACGATCCTGATCCGAGACACGGCCACGACCTACACGCTGCTGCACGAGTTCCTGCACACCCAGCTGCGCCCGGTCGAGGCCTGCCGCGACGACGTCGACACCGAGCTGAGGTTCACGCTCGACTACCGGCGTCTCCAGACCTACCAGCGCCGGGTGTACGACGACCCGTACCGGCTGCTGCTGCCTCAGTGGCGCGACGACCTGCTGCAGGCGCAGACCGAGGTCGTGCAGCGGCTGTACCGCCGCCTGCAGATCGGGCACAGCCAGGAGGCGATCATCGAGAAGGTGCTGGCCGCGACGGTGGACGAGCGAAATCCCCACTTCGATGCGGCCCGGCGAGCCGAAGGGCTGCGCTACGGCGAGGCCATGATCGACAACGCGATCGACCTGCACAACGCGGTCGACGCGGCGATCGCGTTTGTCCGCGACACCGTGCGACACCTGCGCGAGGACGTGCGCGCGGGCGTCGTGGCGACCGCGGGCCCGCAGCGCCTCGACGACGGTGACGTCGCCCGCGTCGATGCGATGTGGCGCCAGCTGAAGCCCGCGATGGCGCGGGTGCGGGCAGAGATCGAGGCGCTCAAGCGCTTCTACGCGGCCTGAGCCCGGGGGCGGGGGCACGCGGCCGCCAGCGCCCGCGTGGCCGCGCCGCCTCAGCGCGTGGCGTCGCTGGCCAGCAGGACCGGCGTCTCGCGCCGCACCCGCACCCGCGACGCCGGCAACACGAGACGGAAGCGCGATCCCTTGCCCGGCTGGCTGTCGATCTCGATCTCGCCTCCGTGACGCTGGATGACGTGTTTGACGATCGACAGCCCGAGCCCCGTGCCGCCGGTGTCGCGCGATCGGCTGCTGTCGACCCGGTAGAAGCGCTCCGTCAGCCGAGGCAGGTGTTCGCGCTCGATGCCGACGCCCGTGTCGACCACGTCGATCTCGCCGGCACCGTCGGGGCGGATACGCCAGCTCACGTCGATCCGGCCGCCGTCCGGCGTGTAGCGCACCGCATTGCCCACCAGGTTGCCGACGGCGCTCAGCAGCTCGCTCGCGCTGCCGGCGATATCGCCGCCTTCCTCCAGGTGGAAGTGCAGGTCGTGGCGCCCGGCCGACAGCGCCTCGCCATCGGCGCGCACCTGCTTCATCAGGGGCTCGACGGCCGTCCACTGATCCGCGGGCGGCCGCGGGCTGCCCTCGAGCTGCGCCAGCGCCAGCAGGTCGGTCAGCAGGGCCTGCATCCGCGTGGTCTGCTGCCCCATCAGCTTGAGCACACGGCGGCGCTCGACCTCGGTCAGCGGCAGCACCGACAGCGTCTCGATGAAGCCGGACAGGACCGTCAGCGGCGTGCGCATCTCGTGCGAGACGTTCGCGACGAAGTCGCGCCGCATCGCGTCATGGCGCTCGCGCTGCGTCACGTCCTGCGAGATCACGAGCGTGAGCCCCTTGTCGCCGTAGCGTCGCACCAGCACGGACAGCGTCTGACGGCCCAACGGGCTGGGCACCACCACCGGCTGCGCAGGGTTTCCTTCCTGCTGCAGGTAGTCGACGAACGCCGGCGTCCGCACGAGGTTCGTCAGGCGCTGGCCGCGGTCGCGGACGGGGTCGATGCCGAAATGGTCGGCCGCGACCGCGTTGCCCCAGTCGATCTGTCCGTCGGCGTCGAGCAGCAGCACGCCATTCGGAGACGCATCCATCGCCTGAAGGAACTGCGCCAGCCGCTCCTGCTCCTGCTCGAGCGCGCGCTCGCGCAGGCGTAGCTGCCGCTCGGCCCGGTAGGTGAGTTCGCTCCAGAGGCCGTCTTCCACGGGGGGCGCCCCGTACGACGACCGTCGCAGCCACTCGATCAGGCGGCGCGCCCGCAAGGCATCGAGGACGGCCATCGCCACGACCGCCGCGCCGGCCCCGACCACCATGCCCAGTGTCGGCTTGCCGATCCACTCGCCCGCAGCCGCACCGAGCACCATACCCGCCCACGTCCCCAGCACCAGCGCCACCAGGCGCGGCAGCAGCCAAGGCATGCGTGGCCCCCCGGCTGAACCCGTCAGCGCACCGCCTTCTCGACGTCCGGCACCGACACGTGGCGCACGTCGGTGCCCTTGACGACGTAGATCACGGCCTCGGCCAGGTTCTTCGCGTGGTCACCGATGCGCTCGATCGCCTTGGCGACGAAGACCATGTCGATGCTCGAGGAGATCGTCCGCGGGTCTTCCATCATGTACGTCACCAGCTTGCGCAGGAGGCCGTCGAACTCCTGGTCGATCTGGTCGTCGTTCTTGAGGACGTCGAGCGCGGCGTTCGCGTCCATCCGGGCGAACGCGTCGAGCGCCTTGCGCAGCTGGGCCGTGGCGAGGTCGCACTCGTACTGGAGGTCGGCCACCGGCAGGCGCAGCCGGCTGGAGACACCGCCGTTGATCAGGCGCTGGACCGTGCGGGCCACCCGCGCCGCCTCGTCGCCGACGCGTTCCAGGTTCGCGGTTGCCTTGGAGACCGCGATCAGCAGGCGCAGGTCACCGGCCGCCGGCTGCCGCATCGCGATGATCTGCTGCATCCGCGTGTCGATCTCGACTTCCATCTGGTTGATGCGGTTCTCCTGCTGGAGCACCTGCGTCGCCGTCTCGCCGCTGAAGTGAACCAGGGCGTACATCGCCTGAGCCACCTGCGACTCGGCCAACCCGCCCATCTGAAGCACCCGGCTCGAGACGTCGCGCAGCTCGGCGTCGAACTGACTGGAGATGTGCTTGTCGGTCATGGGGTGTCCTGTTCAGGGGCGCGCGTGGCGGCGCCGGGATGGCGCCAATCAACCATAACGCCCCGTCACGTAGTCTTCGGTGCGCTGCTGCTTGGGATTCATGAAGATCTGCGAGGTCGGGCCGATCTCGACGAGGTCGCCGAGATGGAAGAAGGCGGTGCGGTCGGACACGCGCGCAGCCTGCTGCATGTTGTGCGTGACGATCGCGATCGTGTAGTTCTTCTTCAGTTCGGTGATCAGGTCCTCGATGATGCCAGTGGCGATCGGGTCGAGGGCCGAGCAGGGCTCGTCCATCAGGATGACGTCGGGCCTGACCGCGATGGCGCGTGCGATGCAAAGCCTTTGCTGCTGCCCGCCGGACAGCCCGGTGCCGGGCGCATCGAGCCGGTCCTTGACCTCGTCCCACAGGCCGGCGCCGCGCAGGCTCGACTCGACGATCTGCTCGAGCTCGGCCTTCGAGCTGGTCAGTCCGTGCAGCCGCGGGCCGTAGGCGACGTTCTCGAAGATCGACTTGGGGAACGGGTTCGGCTTCTGGAACACCATGCCCACCTGCGCGCGCAGCAGCACCACGTCGAGGTCGCGAGACAGGATGTCTCGGCCGTCGAGCTTGATGCTCCCGGTCACGCGGGCATTCGCCACGGTGTCGTTCATCCGGTTGAAGCAGCGCAGCAGCGTCGACTTGCCGCAGCCCGAGGGGCCAATGAAGGCGATCACCTCGTTCTTGAAGATGTCGATCGAGACGCCGTGCAGCGCTTCCTTGGCGCCATAGAAGACACGCACGTCGCTGGCCGAGATCTTGACCTCGCCCGTCGACGTGCGGGCCTGCGCCGGCACCTGCACCTGGGCCTGGATGCCCACCGAGGCGTCGGTTGCAGAGAGGGGGATCGAACCTTGCATGGCCATGCGACTCCTTACCAGCGCGTCTCGAAGCGCTTGCGCAGCCAGATGGCCACCGCATTCAATACCAGCATCATCGCGAGCAGCACGATGATGGCCGCCGAGCCGCGCCCCTCGAAGAAGTTGCGCAGTTCGTTGGACTCCCACAGGAAGATCTGCACCGGCAGCGCGGTCGACGCGTCGAAAGGCGTTGCCGGTACGCTGGCCACGAACGCGCTCATGCCGATCAGCAGCAGCGGGCCGGTCTCGCCGAGCGCCTGGGCCACGCCGAGGATCATCGCCGTCAGGATGCCGGGCATGGCCAGCGGCACCACGTGATCGGTCAGCGCCTGCATCTTCGAGGCACCCACGCCGAGCGCGGCCTCGCGGATCGACGGCGGAACGGCCTTGAGCGCTGCACGCGTGGCGATGATCACGGTGGGCAGGGTCATCAGCGACAGCACCAGGCCGCCGACGATCGGCGACGAGATCGGCAGCTTGAACCAGAGGATGAAGACCACCGCGCCGAACAGGCCGAAGATGATGGACGGCACGGCGGCCAGGTTGTTGATGTTCACCTCGATGAAGTCGGTGAACCGGTTCTTGGGCG
The DNA here is from genome assembly GCA_025458335.1 of Ideonella sp. Taxonomy (GTDB): domain Bacteria; phylum Pseudomonadota; class Gammaproteobacteria; order Burkholderiales; family Burkholderiaceae_C; genus JAIYCR01. Next base: position 3,712 of record JALOSQ010000127.1, on the reverse strand, counting down.
CGAACTCCTCGAGGTAGACCGCCGCGGCGACGCCAACGGGCATGGCCAGCACGATGACGATGATCATCATGAACACCGAGCCCATCATCGCGCCTGCCAGGCCCGCCGAGGCGAGCGAGCTGCGCGAATCGACGTTCATGAACAGCGCGGTGCTGAACTTGTTCTGGATCACGCCTTGCGAGGCGAGCTGGTCGGCCCATTGGCGCGCGCGCGCGCTGAGCTGCTGCTGCTCGTCGGGCAGGCTGCGGTCGATGTTGCCCTTGAGCCAGACGTCGACGTTGGCATCGGCCAGCAGGTTCAGCCGGACGGTCTTGCCGACGATGCCGGGGTCCGCCACCACCAGGTCGCGCAGCGCGAACAGCTCGCCGCTCGTCACCAGGCCTAACGCGTCGTCGGGGTGCTCGGCCGCCTCGGGGATCAGCTTGGCGATGGACTTGGTGATCAGCTGGCCGAAATCGACGAAGCCGAGCTCCAGCTGCCACTGTTGCAGGCGCGCCTGGAAGGCGGCTGGCGTCTCGCCGGCCGCGATCTCCGGCTTCGGGCCGACCTGCACCACCTCGGGGTCGAAGTGGACGTCCATCACGAAGGTCGACTGCCAGAAGGCCGGCAGCCCGGTGCGCAGGATCGACCCGAAGAAGATCAGCACCAGCAGCAAGGACGTCACCACCGCGGCGACGCCCATGCCGTGGAACAGCCGCTCGCGGGCGGCGCGGCGGCGCAGCGAGCTCTCGACCCGCTGCTGGACGGTGGCGTAGCCGCTCAGGGCCCCGGGGTGCGTCATGGCGTCACTCGTATTGTTCACGGTAGCGGCGCACGATGACCAGGGCGATCACGTTGAGCACCAGCGTCAGGAAGAACAGCGTCAGCCCGAGCGCGAAGCCGACCAGCGACTGCGGGCTGGCGAAGTCCTGGTCGCCGGTCAGCTGGTTGATGATCGACACGGTGATCGTCGAAACCGACTCGAAGGGGTTCGCGGTCAGCCGTGGCGCATTGCCGGCGGCGAGCACCACGATCATGGTCTCGCCGATCGCCTTGCTCACGCCGAGCAGCACCGCGCCGACGATGCCCGGCAACGCGGCCGGCATCACGACCTTCAGGATGGTCTCGGCCTTGGTGGCGCCCAGCGCCAGCGAGCCGTCCCGCATCGCGCGCGGCACCTGCGTGATGATGTCGTCCGACAGCGACGAGATGAACGGGATGATCATCATGCCGATCGCCGCGCCCGCCGTGAGCGCCGAGGTCGCGCGGATGTTCAGACCGATCATGGCGCCGGCGGCCGAGAAGAACGGGCCGATCACCATCAAGGCGAACACGCCGTAGACGATGGTCGGGATGCCGGCCAGGACCTCGATCACCGGCTTGGCCACGTTGCGAACGCGGGGGGACGCGTACTCGGCCATGTAGATGGCGCGACCAGCATGGCGATGGCCATGATCAGCAGCGTGCCCGCCAGCAGCGGCAGGAGGCCGAAGCCGCCCTGGCCCGCATCCCCCACGGCCGAGAACCGTGGATTCCACGTCGTGCCGAAGAAGAAGTCGGCCGGGTGGATGTACTCGAAGAACCGGATCGACTCGCTGAGCATCGACAGCACGATGCCCAGCGTCGTCACGATGGCCACGATCGAGCACGCGATCAGCGCGATCTCGATGGCGCGCTCGACCTTGTCGCGGGCGCGCACGGCGGTCGTCGTGTGACGCCACGACCAGAACAGGCCCAGGGCCGCGCAGGTCGCCATCAGCGCCAGGGTCACCGCCTTCCCCGTGGCGGTGGTCTGCTGCATGAGCGTAGCGGCTGCCTGCTCGAAGGGCTGCACCTCGCCGGTCAAGCCGAAGCCGCTGGCGAGGTTGGCAATGCGCCGCATCAGGGCGCCTTGCTGCAGGTCGTCGGCGGGCAGCTTGTCGGCCGGGATACTGCCGAGCACCACCGACTCGACGATGCTGGCCCCGAAGATGGACCAGAGGATGAAGATTGCGGCGGCCGGGAGCACCGCCCGCAGTACGGCCAGGAGGCCGTGGTAGACCGGTCGCGAGTGCAGCCGGACCGTGCTGGCACCGGCCACGGCCCGGCTGCGGGTCAGCCCCACCTGGTAGGCGATGGCCGTCAACGCCAGGAGCGCGACGACGACGGTCAGGTTACCCAAGGGAACTCCTCGCCTCCAGAGAGTACGGATCGGGGGGCGGCCGGCCCGGCCGGCGACGCCCCCCTCGCCGATAGGCCGGTCAGTTGACCGCCTTGCGCGACCGGATCGCGCTGACGACCTCGGTTCGCTCCTTGGCGCTCAGCGGGATCAGGCCGGCCTTCTCGGTCGGGCTGCCCTTGCCCGACGCCTGCGGCGTCATGAAGAACTGCGCGTACTCGAGCAGCCCGGGGATCACACCGACGTGCTCGCCCTTGATGTAGAAGAACAGCGGGCGCGACACCGGGTACTGGCCAGCCAGGATGGTCTCGTCGCTCGGCGTCACACCGCTGACGGTGGCCACCTGCAGGCGGTCGCGGTTCTGGTCGTAGAAGCTCAGGCCGAACACGCCCACGGCGGTGCGCTGCGCGTCCAGGCGAGCCAGCGTCTCGGTGTAGTCGCCGGCCACCTCGATCACGCGGCCGTCGGTTCGCATCGCCTTGCACAGGGCATCCGCGGCCTTCTTGTCGGTCATGGCCTTCACCTCGGGGCGCGACTGGCAACCCGGGATGACCATCTTCTCTTCGTAGACCTCGCGGGTGCCGTGGTTCGAGCCGGGGATCACCAGCACGATCTCCTGGTCGGGCAGCGACCGGTCGATCTGCGACCAGCGGGTGAAGGGGTTGGGCACCATCTTGCCGTCCTGCGGCACGTCCTTGGCCTGGGCCAGGAAGACATGGTGCGGCTCGAGCGCGAACTTGCCGCCGTCGCGGCGCGACGCGAACACGATCCCGTCGAAGCCGAACTTGACCTCGATGATGGTGTTGACGCCGTTCTTCTTGCAGGCCTCGATCTCCGCCGGGCGAATCGGGCGCGACGAGTTGGCGATGTCGATGGTGTTGGCGCCGACGCCCTGGCAGAACTGGCGCAGGCCGCCGCTGCTGCCGCCGGAGGCCACCACGGGAGTCTTGAACTGCGGGAAGGTCTTGCCGAACTGCTCGGCGACGATCGACGCGAACGGCAGCACGGTCGACGAGCCGGCGATCTGGATCACGTCGCGGGCCATCGCAGGCACGCTGAAGGCCGCCGCGGTCACGGCAGCGAGCGCAAGGGTCGGGAAACGCATCTTCATGGGAGCGACCTCGGTCGAGTGGCGAAACGATCCGGAGCGAGTCACCACGGCTCGGGCCACCGGGCAATCCGGGGCCTGAACCGTGCACCACTCCGCGCTTGGCCGCACTGTCGGCCACCTCGTCGGGTCAGACCCGGGCAGTGTCGGCCATCCGGCCGACGCCAAGATCCTGCCGACTGTCGCGTAATCGCCACGCCGAACCCGCTTGAGGCGGGCAAGGGGCCCGGGGCGGAAACGAGATCCCGTAGGACAGCGTCCGGGCCAACCCCGGCGGGTCACCCGAAGCCGGTCAGTCGTCTTCGGAATCGCGAGCATGCGCGCTGCGCCGCACCGCCCGCACCAGCCACAAGCCCCCCAGGACGGCGGCGACGAAGCCGAGCAGCCCGAAGGCCGGCAGCCCGAGCAGCTGCGGCCCGCCGCCCACCGTCATCACGATCGACGAGCCGATGATCAGCGCGGCGATC
>JALOSQ010000126.1 GCA_025458335.1 Ideonella sp. | reverse complement strand
GGCCTGGCCGGACACACGCGCAACAGCATCACCGACCTGCCGACCCTGGAGCGCGAGCTCGCCAAGGTGCAGCGCACCGGGGTGGCGCGGGACGACGAGGAACTGGAGCTCGGCGTGCGCTGCATGGCCGCCGGCATCCTCGACGACCAGGGCAAGCTGGTGGCCGGACTGTCGATCTCCGCGCCGGCCGACCGTCTGGAGGAAGGCTGGCTCGATCGCCTGCGCTCGACGGCCAGCCAGATCTCGGCCGCACTCGGGCACCACGACTGACCGGCGGCCCCGGCGCCGTGCCCGGGCAGGGCCTTGATGCGTCGGGACGGAAGCGACAGTGCGCCGTGACGGCGCCGCCGCTCAGGCCTCGGGGGCCTGTCACCGGGGCATGCGAGGGCCTCGACCGGCCAAGGAGCCTGGAGACGCGCCTCGCCGGGCTCGGGCCCGGGTTAGAGGGCCGCCGCCGGCCCCTGCAGCGCCGAACGGGCCACGGCATCCGACACGCCCGCTGCGGCCTCGATCGCGTCACCCGCGTCGGGCAGCAGGTCCGGCACGCCGGCGGCGCGCTCCGGTGCGCCCGTCTGGGAAACGGCCGGCGCCAGGGTGCTCGACACCCACTGGCGGACGCGCTCGGCGTCGCCCAGGCGCGCATGGCGACCCACGGAGTCGAGGAACACCATGATCAGCGCGCGTCCGGCAACCTCGGCCTGCATCACCAGGCAGCGACCGGCCTCCGAGATGAAGCCGGTCTTCTGCAGGCCGATCTCCCATGCCGGGCTGTGCACGAGGCGATTGGTGTTGTGGAAGGCGATTGGCCGAGCGCCGGCCTCGACCCGCATGCCGGTCGACGTCGACAGGTCGCGGATCACGTCGTGGCGATAGGCCGCCTCGACCAGCAAGGCCAGGTCGCGCGCGCTGGAGCGGTTGCGGCTCGACAGGCCGGTGGGCTCCGCGTACTCGGTGTCGGACATCCCGAGCAACTGAGCCTTGGCGTTCATCGCGCTCACGAAGGCGCCCAGGCCGCCCGGGTAGTGCCGACCCAGTGCGTTGGCGGCCCGGTTCTCGGACGACATCAGCGACAGGTGCAGCATCTCGCCGCGGGTCAGCCTCGTGCCGACCGGCAGGCGGGAGCGGCTGCCCTTTTCGGTGTCGATGTCGGCCGCGGTGATCGTGAGCACTTCGTCGAGCGGCTGCCCCGTCTCGGCGACGATGAGCGCCGTCATCAGCTTCGTGATCGACGCGATCGGCAGCACTGCGTCGGGGTTCTTGCTGAACAGGACGTCGCCGCTGTGCTGGTCGACGACCAGCGCAACGCTGCTGCTGAGGTCGAGCGGGTCGTCCGTGGCGTGCAGGCCGGCGCGCTGGCCCACTGACAGCCGCACCGGGGCGGCGACGGGCGGAGTGGCCCGGGCGACCGAGCGCTGGCCGGCGCGCTGCGCCGCGCGGGCGGGCGCGCGACGCTCGGCACGCGGCGCCGCACGCGACGACGTGCGGCGGTCGGCGCGCGGTGCCGCGCGGGACGAGGACGCCTGACGCGTCGAGGCCTTGGCGCCCCGGGCGGCCGGCTCGGACGCGCGCTTCGCCTTGGGCGCGGCCTTGGCCGCGGGGGCGGGCTTCGCCTTGGGTGCCGCCGCCCGTTCCCGGGCCGCCGAGGCCTCGGACGGCCCGGGAAGCCCCAGGACGAGCCCCAGGGCGATCAGGCACATCGCCGCCACCCTGGTCGGGAACGCGGCTCCGGACGAACGGTGGACTGTCATGCGGATGCTTTCGGCGTAGCGTCCGCGCCAGTCTAGCCCACCGAAAGAATCTGCGCAAATTCAAGAACTTACGAACTACACCTCAAGTCAGTTCTATTTAGTGCGCACCCGCCGCCGATCACCCCTGCGCAGCCACCCGCTCGGCCTTGCTGTGAAGCTTGTTCAGGGCCGCAAGGTAGGCCTTGGCCGAGGCGACGACGATGTCCGGATCGGCCCCGACCCCGTTGACCACGCGGCCGCCGTGCTGCAGGCGGACCGTGACCTCACCCTGCGACTCGGTGCTGCCCGAGGTGATCGCGTTGACCGAGTACAGCAGCAGTTCGGCCCCCGTGTTGAGCTTGCTCTCGATGGCCTTGAGGCTGGCATCGACCGGCCCGTTGCCGTCGCTGCGGGCATGGTGCTCGGTGACGCCCGCCGCGAACACGACCGAGGCCTGCGGCCGCTCGCCCGTCTCGGAGTGTTGCGACAGCTGCAGCAGCCGGTAGTGCTCGTGCTCGGCGGTCACGGCCTCGTCCATCACGAGCGCGAGGATGTCTTCGTCGAAGATCTCGCTCTTGCGGTCGGCCAGGTCCTTGAAGCGCGCGAAGGCCGCGTTGATCTCACCCTCGGACTGCATCTCGATGCCGAGCTCCTGCAGGCGCTGCTTGAACGCGTTGCGGCCCGACAGCTTGCCCAGCACGATCTTGTTGGCGGCCCAGCCCACGTCCTCGGCGCGCATGATCTCGTAGGTGTCGCGCGCCTTGAGCACGCCATCCTGGTGGATGCCGCTGGCGTGCGCAAAGGCGTTGGCCCCGACCACGGCCTTGTTCGGCTGCACCACGAATCCGGTGGTCTGCGACACCAGCCGCGAGGCCGGCACGATCTGCGAGGTGTCGATGCCGACGTCGAGCCCGTAGTAGTCGCGACGGGTCTTCACCGCCATTACGACCTCCTCGAGCGAGCAGTTGCCGGCCCGCTCGCCCAGGCCGTTGATCGTGCACTCGACCTGCCGCGCGCCGCCGATCTTGACACCGGCCAGCGAGTTGGCCACGGCCATGCCGAGGTCGTTGTGGCAGTGCACCGACCAGATCGCCTTGTCGGAGTTCGGCACGCGCTCACGCAACTGGCGGATGAACTGTCCGAACAGCTCGGGCACCGCGTAGCCGACGGTGTCCGGGATATTGATCGTCGTCGCGCCCTCGGCGATCACCGCCTCGAGCACCCGCGCCAGGAAGTCCGGCTCCGAGCGGTAGCCGTCCTCCGGCGAGAACTCGACGTCGGCTGCCAGGTTGCGGGCAAACCGCACCGCCAGACGCGCCTGCTCGAGCACCTGCTCGGGCGTCATGCGCAGCTTCTTTTCCATGTGCAGCGGGCTGGTCGCGATGAAAGTGTGGATGCGCGCACGCTTGGCCCCGCGCAGCGCCTCGGCTGCGCGCGAGATGTCGCGGTCGTTGGCGCGCGCCAGCGAGCACACGGTGCTGTCCTTGATCGCATCGGCGATCGCCTTGACCGCCTCGAAGTCCCCGTTGGACGAGGCGGCGAAGCCCGCCTCGATCACGTCGACCTTGAGCCGCTCGAGCTGCCGCGCGATGCGCAGCTTCTCGTCCTTGGTCATCGAGGCGCCCGGGCTCTGCTCGCCGTCGCGCAAGGTGGTGTCGAAGATGATCAGCTTGTCGGCCATGGGGTGCTCCAGAAAGCAAAACGGCCCGCTGCGGGTGGCAAGCGGGCCGGCGGGGCGACGACGTGAAGACGCAGACGCTCAACGAGCCCGAAGGACTCCTAGAAGTCGAAGCGCAAGCGTGGTCGCGGACGTCATGCGCCGAAATGTAGCACCAACGGGCCGGGCGGATGGCTAGCGGTGCAGCCCCTGCTCGTCCGGCTCGTCGGTCGAGGTGGCGATCACGCTCACCGGCTTGCCCTTGGACTTGCGGATGAAGTACACGACGTAGCCCGACACGCCGTAGCAGCAGAACGCCGCGAACAGGACGATGGGCGGGTGGATGTTGATGATCGCGATGCCGAGTGCGAACGCGACGATCACGATGAAGGGCACCGACTTGCGGAAGTTCACGTCCTTGCCGCTGTAGAACGGCACGTTGGTGACCATCGTGAGCCCCGCGTACAGCGCGAGCGCGAATGCGGCCCAGGCGATCCCCTGGGAAGCATGCACGTCCTTGAAGCCCAGGTCGTCGAGCACCCAGATGAAGCCGGTCACGAGGGCCGCCGCCGCCGGGCTCGGCAGGCCCTGGAAGTAGCGCTTGTCGACGACGCCGATGTTGGTGTTGAAGCGCGCCAGGCGCAGCGCCGCGCACGCGCAGTACACGAAGGCGGCGATCCAGCCCGCCTTGCCCAGGCCCTTGAGCGCCCACTCGTACAGGATGAGTGCCGGCGCGGCGCCGAAGCTCACCATGTCGGCCAGGCTGTCCATCTGCTCACCGAAGGCCGACTGTGTGTTCGTCAGGCGCGCGACGCGCCCGTCGAGGCTGTCGAGCACCATCGCGCAGAACACGCCGATGGCCGCCAGGTCGAAGCGACCGTTCATGGCCATCACCACCGCGTAGAAGCCGCCGAACAGCGCGGCCACGGTGAAGAGGTTCGGCAGGATGTAGATGCCCTTGCGCCGCGGCCGCACCGTGCCCTCCGCATCGTCGGGCACGGGCGGCGGGTCGCGGTCGTCGGCGGCAGGCATGGTGGTCGGGCGCTCGAGGGCGGCGGGTGCGGCCGTGTCGGTCAGTTGCGGCTCGTGTCGACCAGGCGGTTGCGCTTGATCCACGGCATCATCGCGCGCAGTTGCTCACCCACCACCTCGATCGGGTGCTGGGCGGTCAGGCGCCGACGCGACAGCAGCGTGGGGGCGCCGGCGCGGTTCTCGAGGATGAAGTTCTTCGCGTACTCGCCGGTCTGGATGTCGGCCAGCGCCTGCTTCATCGCGGCGCGGGCCACGTACTCGCCGTACTCGGCATTGTTCGAGATCGAGTAGTTCATCGTCCCGATGCCGCCCTCGTACATCAGGTCGACGATCAGCTTGAGCTCGTGCAGGCACTCGAAGTAGGCCATCTCGGGCGAGTAGCCGGCCTCGACCAGCGTGTCGAAGCCCGCCTTGACCAGCTCGACGCAGCCGCCGCACAGCACCGCCTGCTCGCCGAACAGGTCGGTCTCGGTCTCCTCGCGGAAGCTGGTCTCGATCACGCCGGCCTTGCCGCCGCCGTTGGCTGCCGCGTAGCTCAGCGCGAGGTCGCGCGCCTTGCCGGACTTGTCGGCGTGGATCGCGATCAGGTGGGGCACGCCACCGCCCTGGGTGTACGTGGAGCGCACGGTATGGCCCGGGGCCTTGGGCGCGACCATCCAGACGTCGAGGTCCTCGCGCGGCATGACCTGGCCGTAGTGGATGTTGAAGCCGTGGGCGAACGCGAGCGACGCACCCTGCTTGATGTTGGCGTGCACCTCGTTCGTGTAGACGCTGGCAATCTGCTCGTCGGGCAGCAGGATCATCACCACGTCGGCGGTCTTGACGGCCTCGGACACCTCGGCCACCTTCAGCCCGGCCTTCTCGGCCTTGGCCCACGACGGGCCGCCGCGGCGCAGGCCGACGGTGACCCGCACGCCGCTGTCGTTGAGGTTCTGCGCATGGGCATGGCCCTGGGAACCGTAGCCGATGATCGCGACGTGCTTGCCCTTGATGAGGCTCAGGTCGGCGTCCTTGTCGTAGTAGACCTTCATGGTGTTCTCTCCTATGTCGTCGGGAATGGTCAGCGCGGGGGCCGCCGGGGGATCAGACGCGCAGCACGCGCTCGCCGCGGCCGATGCCGCTGGCGCCGGTGCGCACGATCGCCGGTGAGCTCGATGGTGTAGGTCTTCTCGGTGACGTCGATGATGCGGCCGCGGAAGATGTCGGCCATGCGCTTCATCTCCTCGCGCTCCTTGCCCACCGCGCGCACCTTGATCAGCATGAGCTCGCGCTCGGTGTAGGCGCCCTCGGTCAGGTCCACCACCTTCACCACCTCGATGAGGCGGTTCAGGTGCTTGGTGATCTGCTCGATCACCTCGTCGGACCCGGTGGTGACGATCGTCATTCGGGACAGCGACGGGTCCTCGGTCGGCGCGACGGTGAGGCTCTCGATGTTGTAGCCGCGCGCCGAGAACAGGGCGACGACGCGCGACAGGGCGCCCGGCTCGTTCTCGAGCAGCAGGGCGATGATGTGCTTCATGGGATTCGTCCTTCGGGCTCCTCGGCGTGCCGGTCGGTCACCGGCGGCCTTGGCCTCGTGTTGCGAATGGTCGTGGTGGCTGCGGGGGTTCGACCCGGAGGGGCTTTCGCGGCGGCCCGGCCGGGTGCGGTGACACCCGGCCGTCCGGCGCGATCACGCACTCACAGGTCTTCCGAACCCAGCAGCATCTCGGTGATGCCCTTGCCGGCCTGCACCATCGGCCAGACGTTCTCGGTCTGGTCGGTGCGCACGTCGAGGAACACGGTGCGGTCCTTGAGCCGGATCGCCTCGCGCAGCGCGGGCTCGACGTCGGACGGCCGCTCGATCTTCAGGCCGATGTGGCCGTAGGCCTCGGCGAGCTTGACGAAGTCGGGCAGCGCGTCCATGTAGCTGTGCGAGTACCGACCCTCGTAGTCGAGCTCCTGCCACTGCCGCACCATGCCCAGGTAGCGGTTGTTCAACGAGATGACCTTGACCGGGGTGTTGTACTGCAGGCAGGTCGACAGCTCCTGGATGCACATCTGGATCGAGCCTTCGCCGGTGATGCAGAACACGTCCGCATCGGGCTTGGCGAGCTTGATGCCCATCGCGTAGGGCAAGCCCACGCCCATCGTGCCCAGGCCGCCGGAGTTGATCCAGCGGCGCGGCTGGTCGAAGCGGTAGTACTGGGCGGCCCACATCTGGTGCTGACCGACGTCGGAGGTGATGTAGCAGTCGCTGTCGCGGGTCAGCTCCCAGAGCTTCTCGACGACGTACTGCGGCTTGATGACCTCGTCGCTATGCCGGTACTTGAGGCAATCGCGCTTGCGCCACTCGTTGATCTGAGACCACCAGGCCGACAGCGCCCGGGCGTCAGGGCGGGCCTGGGCCTCGCGGATCTGCGCGATCAGCTCCTGCAGCACGTCCTTCACGTCGCCCACGATCGGGATGTCGACCTTCACGCGCTTGGAGATCGACGACGGGTCGATGTCGACGTGGATGATCTTGCGCTCGACCGAGGCGAAGTGCTTCGGGTTGCCGATCACGCGGTCGTCGAAGCGCGCCCCCACGGCGAGCAGCACGTCGCAGTGCTGCATCGTCATGTTCGCCTCGTAGGTGCCGTGCATGCCGAGCATGCCGAGGAAGCGCGGGTCGGTCGCGGGCATCGCGCCGAGCCCCATGAGCGTGTTGGTGCACGGGAAACCGAGCAGGTCGACGAGCTCACGCACCTCGGCCGAGGCCTCGCCGAGGATGACACCGCCGCCCGTGTAGACGTACGGCCGCTGCGCATTGAGCAGCAGCTGGACCGCCTTGCGGATCTGGCCCGCGTGGCCCTTGCGCACCGGGTTGTACGAGCGCATCTCGACCGAGTCGGGGTACACGAACGGCGTGGTCTTGAGCGACACGTCCTTCGGCACGTCCACCACCACGGGACCGGGCCGGCCGGTGCGGGCGATGTGGAAGGCCTTCTTCATGGTCATCGCCAGGTCGCGCACGTCCTTGACCAGGAAGTTGTGCTTGACGATCGGCCTCGTGATGCCGACCGTGTCGCACTCCTGGAAGGCGTCCAGGCCGATGGCGTGCGTCGGGACCTGCCCGGTGATGATCACCATCGGGATGGAGTCCATGTAGGCCGTCGCGATCCCGGTCACGGCGTTGGTCACGCCGGGCCCCGACGTGACGATCGCGACGCCGACCTCGCCGGTCGCGCGGGCGTAGCCGTCGGCCGCGTGGATGGCTGCCTGCTCGTGCCGCACCAGCACGTGCTCGATCGTGTCCTGCTTGTACAGCGCGTCGTAGATGTAGAGGACGGCGCCGCCGGGGTAGCCCCACAGGAACTTGACGTTCTCGGCCTGCAGGCACCGGACGAGGATTTCCGAGCCGTTGGGCTCAGCGGCGGCGTTCGGGGCGGGGGAGGAAGGGGCGGGGTGCGCGCCGGGGCGCACGGGGGAAGACATGTCCATCGATCACCTCAGTGAATTTCTCTGACGAAAATCCATCGGCGCGCCTAGCCTCGCCCTCGTGAGGCGGGTTCGGCGGGCAATCGGACCCGAGGCCAGCGGCACGGTGGCGCCCGCTGATCGGCCCGAAAGTGTTGATAAGCCTTCCAGTATCGCACCGTTGCAGCGCGATCAGCGCCGATGTGGCGTGGCCCCGACGCAGTGCGATACTTCGCCGCCCTCGCCTGCTGGCACCCTGAGCCCGCCACCGCCCCCGTCGCACCGTCCTCCGTCCTTGGCCACTGACCGAGAGCTTTCCGACTTCCTGAAAGGTGCGGAGCGACGTGCGTACAAGCGAACCGTCTATGCGGTGCGCGACGACGACGCGGCGCTGGACATCGTCCAGGATTCGATGATCCGGCTGGCCGAGAAATACGCCGACCGCCCCCCCGAGGAACTGCCGCTGCTGTTCCAGCGGATCCTGTCGAACGCCACGCTCGACTGGTTCCGCCGCCAGAAGGTCCGAAACGCGCTGTTCCAGAACTTCTCGGACTTCGACAGCGAAGCTTTCGAGGCCGATTTCGACCTGCTGGAGTCTCTGGAATCGGCGGATGGAAACGGCCAGGGCGCCGAGAGCGCCGCCGACTCGGTGTCGCGCGCGCAGGTCATGGCCCTGATCGACGAGGAAGTTTCACAGTTGCCGACGCGTCAACGCGAGGCCTTCCTGTTACGTTACTGGGAGGAACTGGATGTCGCCGAGACCGCCCAAGTGATGGGGTGCTCCGAAGGGAGCGTCAAGACCCATTGCTCCAGGGCGGTGCACGCCTTGGCCAAGGCCATGCGAAAAAGGGGAATCACGCTGTGAACGATGTCACGCCTCGCCGGTCGCCCGACGACCTGGAAGCGCGCGTGGGGCGTCGGCTGGCGGCGCTGCTGGACGACGCCGGCGGCCCGCTGGACGCCACCGTCAGCGCGCGGCTGCGGTTCGCACGGGAGCAGGCCTTGGCTCGGGCGGCGGCCGCCCGCCGGCCTGCCGCTGTGGCCGATGGCGTGGTGCGCGCCGGCCGGATGGTCCTCGCGGGGGTACCGGGAGGCGCTGACACGGGCCGCTCCGAACGCTGGCTGCGGCTCGGGACGCTGATCCCGATCGCCCTGCTGGCCCTCGGCTTGCTTGCGGTCCAGGAGTGGCACCAGCGCACACAGATCACCGCGGCGGCCGAGGTCGACCTGGCCCTGCTGGGCGACGACCTGCCGCCGACCGCCTACGCCGACCCTGGTTTCTTGGAGTTCCTCAAGCAGCCCAAGGAATGGATCGAGGAACGGCCTGCCGAGGTCACCGACGAGGCGGAGACCGCCGAATCGGCCGCGACCCCGGCCGACCAACCCGGCGGGGGCTCCACGGGGGAGCCGACGACGCCGTGACCGTGACCGGCCACATCACCACCCCCTCGCTCCACCGGTTCGTCGCCAGTTGGGCAGCGGCTGCTGCGCTCGCCGTGCTGGTGGCGCTGCCGGTCGCCGCCCTGGAAGTCGGCGCGGAGCCCATCCCGGCGCTCCCGGCGGTGGTCGGGCTCGACCCGATCGTCGACGAGGGGCCCGCGTGGGCATCACTCGGTTCCCGCCAACGGTCGATCCTGGCGCCGCTGCAGGATGATTGGCCGAACATCACGGCCTACCAGAAGGACCAGTGGCTCGAACTGGCGGCGCGGTACCCGGCGCTCAACAAGGCCGAGCAGGCCCGGATCCGGGAGCGCATGGCCGATTGGGCGCGCCTGAGCGCGGCCGAGCGCGGACAGGCCCGGCTCAATTTCCAGACCGCCACGCAGCAGCCTGCCACGGACCGGCAGGCTCGCTGGGAGGCCTACAAGGCACTCCCGCCCGACGAACGGGAGCGCCTGCGCGAGCGCGCCACGCGCACCGCCGCCGGAGCACCGCCGCCTGCGGTGAAGCGCGCCACGACGTCCACCCGGCCGGACGCCCAGGGCGGCACCCGCGCGCCGTCCAACGTCTCGATCAGCCGGACGTCGGCCAACAAGTCAAACATCGTGCCGAACGCGTTGCATGCCACGCGCCCCCCGCGGCCGGTCTCCGCTTCCACGGTGCAGGCCGTCCCGGGCGCGACGACGACGCTGGTCACCAAGCGCCCGGCGCCGCCGCTTCACCAGCAGACCGGGATGCCCAAGATCGCCGCCACCCCGACGATGGTCGATCCGACGACACTGCTGCCCCGGCGAGGGCCCCAGGCCGCGGTGCTGCCCTTGCCGCCGCGTCCGGCGCGGCGCGACAAAGACGACTGATGCCCGCTCCCGCCGATGCTCGCCCGGCGGCGACGCCCGCCCCGAGCCTGCGGCGGCGCATCGCCTGCCTGTTGTACGAGTCCACGCTGCTGTTCGGCGTGCTGATGATCGCCGCGCTGGTGTTCTCCATCATCGCCGGGCAACGTCACGCGCTCTATGCGCGGGGCTTTGCCATGGCTTTCCTGTTCGCGGTGCTCGGCCTCTACTTCGTCTATTCGTGGTCCCGCGGCGGTCAGACCCTGGCCATGCAGACTTGGCGGATCCGCCTCGTGCGCGCCGACGGCGGCCCGGTCGGCCAGTCGCAGGCGCTGGTGCGCTACATGGCCGGATGGATCTGGCTCCTGCCGCCGCTCGGGCTGGTGGCCGCCAACGGCGTGAGCAAGATCGGCATCGGCGGCACCGTGGCGATCATCATGGGGTGGGTCCTCGGCTACGCGCTCACCTCGCGCGCGCGGCCCGACCGGCAGTTCTGGCACGACGCGATGTGCGGCACCCGACTGATCCATTGGGTGCCGCAGCGGGACGACGCCGGAGGACGCGATGGCCGACGCTGATCGACCGGGCGCGATGTCGAGCGCCCTCTCGCTGTGCGTCTATTGCGGCTCGCGCGACGGCGATCGGCCCGAGTACGGCGCCGCGGCGCAGGCCGTCGGCACGGCCATCGGGCGGCGCGGCTGGCAACTGGTGTATGGCGGCGGGCGTGCGGGCCTGATGGGTCGCGTCGCCGATGCGGCCCTGTCGGCCGGCGGCCGCGTGGTCGGCGTCATCCCACGCTCGCTGATGGACCGCGAGCATGGCCACCGGGGTCTGCATGAGCTGCACGTCGTCGAGACGATGCACCAGCGCAAGCAGATGATGGCCGAACGCAGCGATGCCTTCGTGGCGCTGCCCGGCGGCATCGGCACCTTCGAGGAGCTGTTCGAGGTCTGGACCTGGCGCCAGCTTGGGTACCACGACAAGCCGGTCGGGCTCCTCGACGCCGCCGGCTACTACCGACCGCTGCTCTCCTTCCTGGACGGCGCGACCGATCGCGGATTCCTGAGCGGGGAGCAGCGCCGCCTGCTGGTGTCCGACTCGGACCCCGATCGCCTGCTCGACGAGATCGCCCGCCGGGCCGTGCTGGCGGTGCAGCCCGACGACTACCGGGCCATCTGAATCGGCGCCCGGGCGGCCGAGGCGATGGGCTGCCGGGCGCCAACGCCCGGCGAGTGCTGCGACGTCGCCCCGGCCCGCAGGCTCAGACCGCCGCCTCGTCGGTCTCGCCAGTGCGGATGCGAACGACCTGCTCGACCGCGGTCACGAAGATCTTGCCGTCGCCGATCTTGCCGGTCTTGGCCGCCTTCACGATGGCATCGATGCAGGCGTCGAGGTCGGCGTCCTTGACGACCACCTCGACCTTGACCTTGGGCAGGAAGTCGACCACGTACTCGGCGCCACGGTAGAGCTCGGTGTGGCCCTTCTGGCGGCCGAAGCCCTTGACTTCGGTGACGGTCAAGCCGGTGACGCCTTGGGCGGCCAGCGCCTCGCGGACCTCCTCGAGCTTGAAGGGCTTGATGATGGCGGTGATCTGCTTCATGTCGGTCTCCGATGGCGCCCCGTGGGGCAGTTCCAGGCGATCGCTGGAGTGTAGGGACACGGCGAGCAGGGGCGACCGGAGAAGGTCGCCGACACCCGCTCAGGCACGGAACCTCGAGGTGATCGGATATCGCCAGTCGCGCCCGAACGCGCGATGCGTGATGCGGATGCCCACCGGGGCCTGGCGGCGCTTGTACTCGCTGATGCGGATCAGGTGAGCCACGCGCTCCACCACCGCGCGGTCGAAGCCGGCGGCGACGATCTCGTCGATCGACTCGTCGTCCTCCATGTAGCGCTGCAGGATGGCGTCGAGCACCTCGTAGGGCGGCAGGCTGTCCTGGTCGGTCTGGTTCGCCCGCAGCTCGGCCGACGGGGCGCGCGTGATGATGCGCTCCGGAATGACCGGGCCCATCGTGCCGTCCGCCCGCGGCCGGGGCTGGGCATTTCGCCACGCCGCCAGCCGGTAGACCAGCATCTTGGCCACGTCCTTGATGACCGAGCCGAACTTGTTCGACAGCGCCATCAGCAGCGTGCCGCGCACGCGGGCCTGCAGGTTCTCCTCGGTGGTGTCCTCGGCGCGGCCGGCGAACTGGGGCGCGAGCGACGAGCGGAAAGCCTCGAACATCGGCTCGATCGCGATCTCGTCGTAGCGCACGCCCAACCGCTCGGCCATGTCGCGCGCATCGACGCGCGAGATCTCGGCCGTGTATCGCGAGGGCATCATCACGGCGCGGACGCGCTCGGGGCCCAGCGCGTCGACCGCGACGGCCAGCACCAGCGCCGAGTCGATGCCGCCCGACAGGCCGATGATCGCGCCGGGAAACCCGTTCTTGCCGAGGTAGTCGCGCACCCCGGTGACCAGCGCCTGCCAGGCCTGAGCCTCGAGCGCCGGGGGCTCGGCGACCGGGCCGTGCGCGGCGCCGTCGCGCCACTCGAGCGACAGCAACGCCTCCTCGAACATGGGCGCCCGCGCGGTCACCCGCCCCTTGGCGTCGACCGCGAACGACGCGCCGTCGAACACGACCTCGTCCTGCCCGCCGGTCAGGTGCGCGTACAGCAGCGGCAGGCCGGCGCCGCGCGCGCACTCGGCCATGCGCGCCTCGCGCTCGGCACCCTTGCCGAGGTGGAACGGCGAGGCGTTGAGCACGCACAGGCACTCGGCACCCGCCTCGCGCGCGAGACGCGCAGGCTCCGGGAACCAGGCGTCTTCGCAGATGAGCAGTCCGAAGCGCACGCCAGCGCACTCGAATACCACCGGACCGAGCCCCGCCTCGCGCCCGGAGGCGAAGTAGCGTCGCTCGTCGAACACCTGGTAGTTCGGCAGTTCGCGCTTGCAATACGTCGCGAGGATCCGCCCGTCCCCCAGCACCGAGGCGGCGTTGAAGCGGCGCGGCACGGCCACCGAACGGGTGCGCCAGTCGCCTCGGCCCGGCGGCCGGTGGGGGTGGCCCACGACCACGCGCAACCCCGGCAGGTCCGCCAGGCGCCGGGCCAGGTCGCCGAGCGCCACCTCCGTGGCCTCCAGGAACGCGTCGCGCAGCAGCAAGTCCTCGGGCGGGTAACCGGTGAGGCTCAGCTCGGGGGTCACCACGAGCCGGGACCCGGCGGCATGGGCCTGGCGCGCCCCCTGCGCGATGCGCTCGACATTGCCAGCCAGGTCACCGACCGTCGGGTTGAGTTGTGCGATCGTCAGCACGAACGGCAGGGGCATCGCGCGCGCGCGCG